>JAYVNF010000237.1:0-14814 GCA_043758575.1 Rhodoferax sp. | reverse complement strand
CCCGCCACAGCCGATGGCTCCTACCTGGGCTCGCACGCGCGGCGTGGCCAGCTCACGCTGAACCATGGCGTGGTGCAAACCCCCATATTCATGTCGTGCAGGCTTTGCGGTGTGACACCCTTGACCGTGCCATAGGTGCCCACTGGCATGAAGATGGGGGTTTGCACCACGCCATGGTTCAGCGTGAGCTGGCCACGCCGCGCGTGCGAGCCCAGGTAGGAGCCATCGGCTGTGGCGGGGTCGGATTGCAGCAGGTCAAATTTCAGCATGGGCGAATTTTACCTGCCGCGGCTTACCTTCTATCTCGCTTGGTTTTATACTATGCTTTACTTATTAATAAGTAAGGAGTTTAGAAATGTCTGATGTTCTGGAAGTCGAGGCCATTGTGTCCAGCAAGGGCCAGGTCACCTTGCCAGCGGCCATGCGCGCCAAGCTGGGGATTACGGCCGGTTCGCACATTCACTTCGAGCTGCGTGGCAACGAGTTGGTCATCAAGCCGGAGCTGCCCATGAGTGCCTACCGCGGCATGCTGAAGGGCTACGATCTGGGCGATATTGAGCCCGAGAAAGAGCCGGATCGGGAGTTTGAGTGAACGTGGTGGATTCGTCGGGCTGGATTGAATACCTGCAAGACACAGACCGGGCCGACCTGTTTGCAGCAGCGATCGAAGACCGCCACGCGCTGCTGGTGCCCACCATCGCCCTCTTCGAAGTGCACAAGGTGCTCAGCCGCAGTCTAAGCGCCGATCTGGTCAAGCGCTGCCTGGACGTGATGCGCCTGGGCCGGGTGCTGGACCTGACCGATGCACGCGCCATTGCCGCGTCCACCGTGGCTTCCCAACACAAGCTGGCCATGGCCGATGCCGCCATGTACAGCATGGCGCAGGAGTTTGGCGCCACCTTCTGGACCCAGGATGTGGACTACCAGGGCCTGGACGGCGTGCAGTTCTGCGCCAAGGCCTGATGGCTGCGCCGGCCCAGCGCGCGAACACTTGCCAATGCGGCCAGTGCCGCCAGCAGCAGCGCCAGGGTGCCCGGCTCTGGCACGGCAGTTAGCACCCCAAACAAGCCGTGTGCCTCGTCATCCGGGCCGGCAGTGAAATACAGCCGCTGGCTGCTCCCACCAGAACCATCGTTGCCCGGTGCCAGGCCCCACAGTCCATCAATGGAAACCGGCTGGTTGCTGGTATCGAGCAGTTGCCCAATGAGCGCGTTACTGGAGAGGTCGAATGCAGTGATGCGGCCATCACCAAAATTGCCCACCAGCAGCGCACCGGCCATCGTGCCGAAGGAGCTCGGCGCGATGGCCAAGCCCCACCGGGCATTCAGACTGCCGCCGGTAGCGAGGCGCCCCAGCAAGTTGCCGTTGAGGTCGAAGCGATTCACGATTCCCAGGCCTGCGCCGGTCACCTCGTCCATCAGGCTGGCACCTTGTTTGGCATAGGTGACGTAGAGGACACCGTTCAGGTTCTGCACGTTAAACGGGGCATAGCCAGCCGGTAGGGTGGGATCGACAAAATGGCCAGCCAGGGTGGGTGCCAGTGCATTGCCCTTGATGACATCCACGTTGCCGCTGCGAAAGTTGGCGGCATACAGGTAGCTGTCGCTCCCGATCATGGCAAACGCAGCACCCTTGTAGACGTTGCCGGAGGCGGCGGGCGCCAGGGTTTCTGCCGTGGCACCCAGTGCGCCGCGCCAGCCTGACACCGTGCCGTCCTCGCTGACGAAGAGAAAGCGGTCCGCGTTGAATCCGCTGCCGGCATTGAAGGCCTGGCCCGTGACGTTGCCCGTACCGGGGATCTCCACCGTCAGTGCCGACTTTGCCGGGGCTTGGGTGGATGGGTCCACCGTGTACAGGGTGGAGGTGCCGGCGCCATTGGATGAAACCCAGAAGGGACCGGCAGGCGAGAGGGAGATTCCCCAGGCGTTCAGCAGCCCCGGGTCCGTCAAGGCTGCCGGGTTCGCCCCCTGATCGTCGGTGACCAGGTTGGTGACGGTGTAGACGGGGGCCGCAATGGCCGTCGCCACCACCATCGCTCCCAGGGCTGCAGCCAGCCCCCATGCGCGCAGGCAGCGTGCCCGGGAAAGCATTGAATGTGTCATGGCCATCCTTTCCACAATCTGTGTAGTTTGGGGTGTGGGCCATTCAGTAAATAGTGGGCCACCTGCTGGCGTGTGTTTTTTCCTTATGTGAATCAATGCCTTGAGGCAGAAAAGCGGCACGCGGCGGGTACCAGTCCAGAACGTTTGTAAAAAAACGCGACAGCGTTTAGTGATTCCCTGTGCCTGTCTACAGGGAGGGCAGGCGCTGCAGAAGCATGGCGTCCCCATAGCTGAAGAAGCGGTACTCCTGCGCAATCGCATGGCGGTACAGCGCCATGATGTGTTCATAGCCGGCAAAGGCACTTACCAGCATCATCAAACTGGACTTGGGTAGATGGAAGTTGGTCAGCAGCAAGTCCACATGGCTGAAGGCAAAACCGGGCGTGATGAAGATGCTGGTGTCGCCCTCGGCCCGTCCGGTCTGGGCCCAGCTCTCCAGCGTGCGCACGGTGGTTGTGCCCACCGCCACCACACGCCCACCGCGCGCCTTGCATTCGGAAATCGCCTGCTGCGTGCTGGCCGGTACCTGGTACCACTCGCTGTGCATCTGGTGCTCCGCGAGGTTCTCGGTTTTCACCGGTTGGAAGGTGCCGGCGCCCACATGCAGGGTGACCTGGGCGCGCTGCACGCCCACAGCCTCCAGCTGTGCCAGCAGCGCCTCGTCAAAGTGCAGGGCGGCCGTGGGCGCGGCCACCGCGCCCGGGTTTTTGGCAAACACGGTCTGGTAGCGCTGCGCGTCTTCGGCCGAGTCGCTGTGCGTGATGTAAGGGGGCAGCGGCACATGGCCGTGGCGCTCCATCAGGCTGTAGGGGGTGTCGCCTTGGTCGTTGCTCAGCACAAAGCGGAACAGCTGGCCGTCGGCATCCGGCCAGCGCCCCAGCAGGGTGGCGCTCAAACCGTCCTCATGGCCTGGCGCGCACAGCAGTTTGAGCGTGGTGCCGACCTCGGGCTTTTTGCTCACCCGCATGTGGGCGGCCACCTGGTTGCCGCCCAGAACGCGCTCCACCAACAACTCCACCTTGCCACCGGTGGGCTTCTCGCCAAACAGGCGGGCGTGCAACACCTTGGTGTCGTTGAAGACCAGCAGGTCGCCGGCCTTTAGCAAGCCAGGCAGTTCGCGGAAGATGCGATCCACCGGAGTGGCCGCACGGCCGTCCAGCAGGCGCGAGCCACTGCGCTGGGGTGCGGGGTGCTGGGCAATCAGCGCCTCGGGCAGCACGAAATCAAAATCGCTCAGGGTGAAGTTGCGGGGGGAATCGCCAGAAGAGTGGGGCATGTGCTTGAGGGTTGAACAAACCCGTACCAAGAAGTAAAGACAGGGCAGAATTGTCCCATGCCCGAGTCCACGCTATCCATCACCCTGATCGAGCCCAAGGCCGAAGCCAAGGCCAAGGCGGCGCTCGCGCAGGTGGCCGTGGCGGCGCCCAAGGACGCCATGCAAAAGCTGCTGGACAAACTGGGCCTCAAGCGCGACATCGACCTGGCCCTGCACCTGCCGCTGCGCTACGAGGACGAAACCCGCATCAGCCGCCTGAGCGATGCGCGCGAGGGCGACCAGATCCAGATTGAGGGCCAGGTGGTGGAGGCCGAGGTCGGCTACCGGCCACGCCGCCAGCTGCTGGTCAAGCTCGACGATGGCACGGATGTGTGCACCCTGAGGTTTTTTAACTTCTACCCCAACCAGCAAAAGGCGCTGGCGGTAGGCAACCGTATCCGCGCCCGCGGCGAGGTGCGTGGCGGCTTTCTGGGCTGGACCATGCTGCATCCGGTCTGCAAGCCCGCCGGGGGTGACTTGCCCACCGCGCTCACCCCCGTCTACCCCACGGTGGCCGGCATGCCACAGGCCTATTTGCGCCGCGCCGTGCTCAGTGGCCTGGCCCGTGCCGAGCTCTCCGACACCTTTGCCCCGGGCGACCTGAGCCGGCTCAACCCGCATGCGCTGTGGACCCTGCGCCAGGCCCTGCAGTTCCTGCACCATCCGACGCCAGACGTCTCGCTGGACACCTTGCAGGACCACAGCCACCCGGCCTGGCAACGCCTCAAGGCGGAAGAATTGCTGGCCCAGCAGCTGTCGCAATTGCAGTCGCGCCGCGCCCGCGCCGAGCTGCGCGCAGCGCCGCTGCAAGGCCAGGTCGGCAACAGCCTGCATGCACAGCTGTTGGCCGCACTGCCTTTTGCACTCACCGGGGCGCAGCAGCGCGTGGGCTTTGAGATTGCCAAAGACATGGCACGCCATGTGCCCATGCACCGCCTGCTGCAAGGCGATGTGGGGGCCGGCAAAACCGTGGTCGCCGCCCTGGCCGCCACCATCTGCATGGATGCCGGCTGGCAGTGCGCGCTGATGGCACCCACCGAGATCCTGGCCGAGCAGCACTTTCGCAAACTGGTCAGCTGGCTGGAGCCACTGGGCATCACCACCGCCTGGCTGATCGGCAGCCAGAAAGCCAAGGCCAGGCGCGAGGCCCTGGCCCTGATAGAGAGTGGCGAAGCCAAGCTGGTGGTGGGCACCCACGCGGTGATCCAGGACAAGGTGCGTTTCAAGAATCTGGCGCTGGCCATCATTGACGAGCAGCATCGCTTCGGCGTGGCGCAACGGCTGGCCCTGCGCAGCAAAGCGAGCAGTGCGCCGCTTGCCCAAAGTTCCCCTGCATTGCACCCAAGCCCGGCAGGCACTGGCGTGCACCAGCCTGCTGCCCCGGTCGCCGACCCCGCGCATCCCTTCGAGCCGCACCTGCTGATGATGACGGCCACCCCCATCCCGCGCACCCTGGCCATGAGCTACTACGCCGACCTGGATGTCTCCACCCTGGACGAACTGCCTCCTGGGCGCACCCCCATCGTCACCAAGGTGGTGAACGAGGCGCGGCGCAGCGAGGTGATCCAGCGCATACGCGCCCAGGTAGCCGAGGGCCGCCAGGTCTATTGGGTCTGCCCCTTGATCGAGGAGAGCGAGGCGCTGGACCTCAGCAACGCCACCGAAACCCATGCGGAACTCAGTGCTGCGCTTCCCGTGCAAGTCGGCCTGCTGCATTCGCGCATGCCCGCCGACGAAAAAAAGGCCGTCATGGCCGCCTTTGTGGCCGGCCAGACCGCCGTGCTGGTCAGCACCACCGTGATCGAAGTGGGGGTGGACGTGCCCAATGCCTCGCTGATGGTGGTGGAACATTCCGAGCGCTTTGGCCTGTCGCAGCTGCACCAGCTGCGCGGGCGGGTCGGGCGCGGTGCGGCCGCCTCGGCCTGCGTGCTGCTGTACTCCACGGGCGACGCGCCGCGCCTGGGCGAAACTGCGCGCGAACGCCTGCGCGCCATGGCCGAGACCAACGATGGTTTTGAGATTGCCCGGCGCGACCTGGAAATCCGCGGCCCTGGCGAGTTTCTGGGCGCGCGCCAAAGCGGCGACGCCATGCTGCGCTTTGCCGACCTGGCCACCGACACCGCCCTGCTGGAGTGGGCGCGCCAGGAAGCGCCCATGATGCTGGACCGTTATCCGCAGCTGGCCGAAAAGCATGTGCAGCGCTGGCTCGGGACCAAGGCCGAATTCCTGAAGGCCTGAGGGCCATGCAGCAGGTAGCACAATAGCGCCATGACCCTGACCGAACTCAAGTACATCGTCGCCGTGGCACGCGAACGCCATTTTGGCAAAGCCGCCGAAGCCTGCTTTGTGTCGCAGCCCACGCTGTCGGTGGCGGTCAAAAAGTTGGAAGAAGAACTGGACGTCAAACTCTTCGAGCGCAGTGCCAACGAGGTGGCGGTCACGCCCCTGGGCGAAGAGATCGTGCGCCAGGCGCAAAGCGTGCTGGAGCAGGCCGCCAACATCAAGGACATTGCCAAGCGCGGCAAGGACCCGCTGGCCGGCGCGCTGGCGCTGGGCGTGATCTACACCATTGCGCCTTATCTGCTGCCCGACCTGGTGCGCCAGGTGATCCAGCATTCACCGCAAATGCCGCTGATGCTGCAGGAGAACTTCACCGTCAAGCTGCTGGAAATGCTGCGCACCGGCGAGATCGACTGCGCCATTCTGGCCGAGCCTTTTCCGGACACCGGCCTGGCCACGGCGTCTCTGTATGACGAGCCTTTTTACGCTGCCGTGCCCATGAACCATGCGCTGGCCGAGCGCGACAGCGTCTCGGCCGAGCAGCTCAAGAGCGAGACCATGCTGCTCCTGGGCAACGGCCATTGCTTCAGGGACCATGTGCTGGAGGTCTGCCCCGAATTTGCCCGCTTCTCCAGCAACGCCGAGGGCATACGCAAAAGCTTTGAAGGCTCGTCGCTGGAAACCATCAAGCACATGGTGGCCGCCGGCATGGGCATCACCCTGGTGCCGCGCTTGAGCGTACCGCGCGAAGCCCTGCAGATGCGCCGACGCCGCCAGGAAGACCCCTATATCAAGTACCTGCCAGTCACCGACGAGAAGGGTGCGGCACCGCCCACCCGGCGCGTGGTGCTGGCCTGGCGGCGCAGCTTTACGCGCTACGAGGCGATTGCCGCTTTGCGCAACGCCATTTATGCCTGCGAGCTGCCGGGCGTTACGCGTCTTTCCTAAGCAGTGAACGCGCGCGTAACACTGTACCTGGACCTGATCCGCTGGAGCCGTCCGGCCGGTTGGCTGCTGCTGCTCTGGCCTTCGCTGTCGGCACTGTGGCTGGCCTCTGGCGGCTTTCCGGGCTGGCATCTGCTGGCGGTGTTTGTGTTGGGAACGGTTCTGATGCGCAGCGCCGGCTGCTGCATCAACGACGTGGCCGACCGCGAGTTTGACCGCCATGTCAAACGCACGGCACAGCGCCCAGTTACCAGCGGCAAGGTCTCGGTGCGCGAAGCGCTGGCTGTGGGCGCCGTGCTGGCCCTGCTGGCCTTCGCCCTGGTGCTCACCACCAACGCGGCCACCATTGCCTGGTCCTTCGCGGCCCTGGCCGTGACCCTGGCCTACCCCTATGCCAAGCGCTATGTCTCCATGCCGCAGGCGGTGCTGGGTGTGGCCTTCAGCTTTGGCATTCCCATGGCCTTTGCCGCCGTGCAGGGGCGCGTGCCTTTGCTGGCCTGGCTGATGCTGGTTGGCAATCTGTTCTGGGTGCTGGCCTATGACACCGAATACGCCATGGTGGACCGCGATGACGATCTGCGCATCGGTATGAAGACCTCGGCCATCACGCTGGGGCGCTGGGACGTGCTGGCGGTGCTGGGCTTTTATGTGCTGCACCTGCTGATCTGGGTCTGGGTGGTGGCGCCCAGCATGCAGTCCTGGGCCTGCTGGCTGGGCTTGTTGGCAGCCGCGGCGCAAGTGGTCTGGCATGCCGGCCTGATCAAGAGCCGTACGCGCGAAGGTTGTTTCAAGGCCTTCAGGGCCAACCACTGGCTGGGTGCTGCGCTGTTTGCGAGCGTCTGTTTAAGCTACCTTTAGCCCGCACCCGCCCGCACCCGCCCGCTGCCGGCGGGCACAAAAAAGCCCGGCACCTTGCGGGGCCGGGCTTTTGGGGCAGCGCCTAACGCTTACTTGTTGCTCAGGCAGCTCTTCATGAAGGCCTTGCGCTCGTCGCCCTTGAGGGCCTTGGTCTTGGCATCGGCATTGCAGGTCTTCATCTTGTTTTGCTGGGTGGTGCCGGTGGCAGCGGGTTCAGCGGCGGCGGGCTTGGCGCTCAGGCACTCTTTCATGAAAGCCTTGCGCTCGTCGCCCTTTTTGTCCTTGGCGTCCATATTGCAGGTCTTCATCTTGCCTTGCTGTGCGGTGGGCGCAGGTGCCGCAGCCGCAGCGGCGTCGGCCGCATGGGCGACACCGAAAGACAGGCTCAGGGCGGCAACAGAGGCCAGCAGTGTCAGAAGTTTTTTCATGGGGTTTCCTTAGGTAAATGGGGGCAGAAGGCCTGCCGATGCGATTAAATCCCCGCGGATTCCAGCACATAACGGAGGTCTTGGCCATACGGTTGACCACCCGTACCCAGCCGCCGGTGGGCGGCCGCTTAAAATCGCCGCCATGCTGTCTGTAAAAAACGAACTCCTGCTGGCCCTGGCCACCTGTCTTGAAACCATCTCTGCGGGCTCTGGCGCCAAGGCAGCTTTTGAATCCCCCAAAGTGGCCGCACACGGCGACCTGGCCACCACGGCCGCCATGCAGCTGGCCAAGCCACTGAAAATGAATCCGCGCCAGCTGGCCGAAAACCTGCGCACCGCTCTGCTGGCCGACCCGGCCTATGTGCGCTGGGTCGATGCGGTGGAAATTGCCGGCCCCGGCTTTATCAACATCCGCCTTAAACCCGCGGCCAAACAGGAAATCGTGCGCGAGGTGCTGGGCCAAGGTATGCAGTTTGGCCGGCAAGCCGCCAACGGCCAGCGCATGCTGGTGGAGTTTGTCTCGGCCAACCCGACCGGCCCGCTGCATGTGGGCCACGGCCGTCAAGCCGCGCTGGGGGATGCCATCTGCAACCTTTTCCAGACCCAGGGCTGGGATGTCTACCGCGAGTTCTATTACAACGACGCCGGTGTGCAAATCGCTACGCTGGCTTCCAGCACCCTGTTGCGCGCGCAAGGCTTCAAGCCGGGGGATGCCCAGTGGCCCAGTGGCGAGAACGCCGCCGCCTACAACGGCGACTACATCGCCGACATTGCCACCGACTTCCTCGCTGGCAAAACCGTCAAGGCCGATGACCGCAGCTTCACCGGCAGCGGCGATGTGAAGGACCTGGACGGCATGCGCCAGTTCGCCGTGGCCTATCTGCGTCGCGAGCAGGACCTCGATTTGCAGGCTTTCGCCGTCAAGTTCGACAACTATTACCTGGAAAGTAGCCTGTACACCAGCGGCCGGGTCGACGCCACGGTGAAACGCCTGCAAGAGGCCGGCAAGACCTACGAAAAAGACGGCGCGCTGTGGCTCCAAAGCACCGACTACGGCGATGACAAGGACCGCGTGATGCGCAAGCAGGACGGCACCTTCACCTACTTTGTGCCGGACGTGGCCTACCACATTGCCAAATGGGAGCGCGGCTTCACCAAGGTGGTCAACATCCAGGGCACCGACCACCACGGCACCATTGCCCGCGTGCGCGCCGGCCTGCAGGCCGCCAATGTGGGCATTCCAGAGGGTTACCCGGACTATGTGCTGCACACCATGGTGCGCGTGGTCAAGGGCGGTGAAGAGGTGAAGATTTCCAAGCGCGCCGGCAGCTATGTGACGCTGCGCGACCTGATCGAGTGGACCAGCAAAGACGCGGTGCGCTTCTTTCTGCTCAGCCGCAAGCCCGACACCGAGTACACCTTCGATGTGGACCTGGCCGTGGCCAAGAACAACGACAACCCGGTCTACTACGTGCAGTACGCCCACGCCCGCATCTGCTCGGTGCTGGCGGCCTGGGGCGGCGATGCGGCCACGCTGGCCGGCGTGGACCTCTCGGCCCTGACCAGTCCGCAGGCCCAGGCCCTGATGCTCTTGCTGGCCAAGTACCCCGAGATGCTCACGGCTGCTGCCAGTGGCTTCGCCCCGCACGACGTCACCTTCTACCTGCGCGAGCTGGCCGCCTGCTACCACAGCTACTACGATGCCGAACGCATTCTGGTGGACGACGAAGTCGTCAAGCTGGCGCGCCTGGCGCTGGTGGCCGCCACCGCCCAGGTGTTGCACAATGGCCTGGCAGTGCTGGGTGTGAGCGCCCCGCAAAAAATGTAATCCCTTCAAAGAGACTCAAGGCATGAAGCAACAGCGTGGCGGAACCGTATTGGGGTTCATTATTGGTGTGGTGGTCGGTCTGGCGGGTGCACTGGGTGTGGCCGTGTATGTCACCAAGGTGCCCGTGCCCTTTATGAACAAGGGCCAGACCCGCAGCGCCGACCAGGACGCAGAGGAAGCCAAGAAGAACAAGGACTGGGACCCCAACGCCCCCCTGTATGGCAAGAACCCGGCCGCCAAGCCAGCACAGGGCGCGGCTTCTGCTGCATCAGTGCCCGTACCCGCTGCTGCAGCGTCGGCAACGCCGGTGGCCGCCAAGCCAGCGGACAACAAGGCCGCCGACGCCAAAGCCCTGGACGCCAAAAAGCCCGAGGTCAAAGCCGCCGCTTCGGCCGACCCGATTGGTGAGCTGGCCAAAGCCAAGGTGGCTGCCGCTGAGGGCGAGCCCTTTGTCTACTGGGTGCAGGTGGGCGCTTACCGGACATCGGAAGATGCCGAAAGCCAGCGCGCCAAGCTCTCGCTCAGCGGCATTGAAACCAAAATTTCCGAGCGCGAGCAGTCCGGTCGCACCGTGTACCGCGTGCGCGTGGGGCCGTTCGAAAAGAAAGAGGACGGCGAGAAGACCAAGGACAAGCTGGACAAGTCGGGCCTGGACACGGCCCTGGTGCGTGTGCAGCGCTAAGGCCTTTGCCCCTGGCCGCGCCCGGCCTTTGCTCTGTGTGATCTGATAGTGAACTAGATTGGAGTGTTATGAAACGTCGTGATTTTTCCCTGGCAGCCGGCAGTGCCGCGATTGCCGCCAGCACTGTGTGGTCTCCTTCTGCGCAGGCCCAGGCCGATAAATTCGTAGCTGGGGACGACTACGTGGCGCTGGAAAGCCGCGCCCCGGTAGAAGCCGCTGCAGGCAAGGTCGAGGTGGTGGAGTTCTTCTGGTACAGCTGCCCTCATTGCAACGCCTTTGAGCCCACACTGGCCGCCTGGATCAAGAAGCTGCCCAAGGATGTGGCCTTCCGCCGCGCCCCGGTGGCGTTCCGGGACGATTTTGTGCCACAGCAGCGCCTCTACTACGCGCTCGATGCCATGGGCCTGGTGGAGCAATTGCACGCCAAGGTGTTTGCTGCCATCCATAGCGAAAAGCAGGACCTCTCCAAGAATGCCGCCATCCTGGACTGGGTCGCCAAGCAGGGCGTGGACAAGGCCAAGTTCAGCGAGCAGTTCAACTCCTTCTCGGTGGCCAGCAAGGCCAGCAAGGCCGCCCAGCTGCAAAACGCCTACAAGGTCGAGGGCGTGCCGGCCCTGGGCGTGGCCGGTCGTTTTTATGTCGACGGCTCGCTGGCCAAGGGCATGGAGCGTGCGCTCAAGGTGGTGGAGTCGCTGGTAGCGGGCGCGCGCAGCGGCAAATAGCGCGGCACATACCGCAGCTGTGGCAGGCCGGCGGGCCTGCTGGCAGTGACAATGGCTGCGACTCCGGTCTAGAATGAACTCAACACAATCATTCAGTGGAGCAGGCAATGGCAGACAGCAAATTCAGGCTTATCACCCGTAGCGATTTTGATGGCCTGGTGTGCGCGGTGCTGCTCAAGGAAATGGACTTGATCGACGAGATCAAGTTCGTCCATCCCAAGGACATGCAGGACGGCAAGATCCCGGTCACGGATCGCGACATCACCACCAACCTGCCCTATGTGCCCGGCGTGCACCTCTCGTTTGACCACCACGCCTCCGAGGCCATGCGCAACGAGGGCCAGTCCAACCACATCATCCATCCCGACGCACCCTCCGCCGCGCGCGTGGTGTTCGAGCACTACGGCGGCAGCTTTCGCTACGGCGAGCGCTTCAACGAGATGATGGAGGCGGTGGACAAGGGCGACTCGGCCCAGTTCAGCCATGACGAAATCCTCAACCCCAGCGGCTGGGTGCTCCTGAACTACCTGATGGATTCGCGCACCGGCCTGGGCCGTTTCCGTGAATTCCGCGTCAGCAACTACCAGCTGATGATGGACCTGATCGACTACTGCGCCACCCACGGCATAGAAGACATCCTGAAGCTGCCCGATGTGATGGAGCGCGTCGAGCTCTACCACGAGCATGCCGCCAAGGCCAAGGCGCAGCTGCAGCTGTGCACCGCGGTGCACCACAACGTGGCAGTGGTGGACCTGCGCCAGGAGGCGGTGATTTACGCGGTCAACCGCTTTATGGTGTATGCCCTGTTTCCGCAGACCAATATCTCCATCCACGTGATGTGGGGTGTGCAAAAACAGAACACCGTGTGTGCCGTGGGCAAGTCCATCACCAACCGCTCCTCGCGCGTCAACATAGGCGCGCTGATGCTGGTCTATGCCGGTGGCGGCCATGAAAATGCCGGCACCTGCCAGGTGCCCAACGACTTGGCCGACGGCGTGTTGAAAGAGCTGGTGGCCCGCATCAACGCGGTCGGCTGAACACCCAGGGGCACACGGCGCCCCGCACTTTTCGCGGACCTCATTTGTCCGCGAGGCATAAAACATGCCATGCGCTGGCTACAATGGCCCATAGTGCTCCGAGCAAGTTTCGTGCCTTTATGAAAAACAAAACCCTTACCTCGTTGGTGATAGCGGCCCTGCTGTGTCTGGCGGGGTCTGCGCAGGCCGAAAAAGCCGATCGCAACAAGCCCATGAACATCGAGGCGGATTCCCTGCGCTATGACGACGCCAAGCAGATCAGTGTGTTCACCGGCCGCGTGCTGCTGAGCAAGGGCACGATCCAAATTCGCGGCGAACGCCTGGAAGTGCACCAGGACCCCGATGGCTACCAGTTTGGCGTGGCCACTGGCTCGGCCGACAAACGGGCCTTCTTCCGGCAAAAGCGGGAAGCGGTGGACGAGTACATCGAAGGCGAGGGCGAGACCATCACCTACGACGGCCGTGCCGACACCATCACCTTTGCCCGGCGGGCCCAGCTCCGGCGCCTGCGCGGCAGCGTGGTGGCCGATGAAATCAACGGCGGCAACATCGTCTACGAAAACCTGACCGACCTGTTCAGCGTGGACGGCGTGGCCAAAAATGCACCCGCGGGTGCGCTGGGCACGGGCCGCGTGCGCGTCATGCTCACCCCCAAGCCGGAGGCGCCCGCCAGCGCCACCGCGCCAGACCCGGCCAGCCTGAAGCCTTCCTCCAATCTGGGGGGCGTGCCCAAGTGAGCGCGCCGGCGACCGAATACCCCAGCGGCAGCCTCTCGGCCAAGCACCTGCAAAAGTCCTATGGCAAGCGCCAGGTGGTCAAGGACGTGTCGCTGACCGTGCGCACCGGCGAGGTGGTGGGCTTGTTAGGCCCGAATGGTGCCGGCAAGACCACCTCCTTCTACATCATCGTCGGCCTGCTGCGCGCCAGCGGCGGAGATATAGCGATCGATGGCGAATCCATAGAGCACATGCCCATCCACCGCCGCGCGCGCCTGGGCCTGGGTTATCTGCCGCAGGAGGCCTCGATTTTTCGCAAGCTCAATGTGGAAGACAATGTGCGCGCCGTGCTGGAACTGCAGCGCGATGAACAGGGTGAGCCGCTGAAGTCGGCCGAGATCGAGCGCCGCCTGACCGACCTGCTGCAGGAACTGCGCGTGGAGCATTTGCGCGAATCCCCGGCGCTGGCGCTCTCGGGTGGCGAACGTCGCCGCGTCGAAATTGCCCGCGCCCTGGCCACCCGCCCGCGCTTCATATTGCTGGACGAGCCCTTTGCCGGCATAGACCCGATTGCGGTAATCGAGATCCAGCGCATCATCAACTTCCTCAAGGCGCGCGGCATTGGTGTGCTCATCACCGATCACAATGTGCGCGAGACCCTGGGCATTTGCGACCACGCCTACATCATCAGCGATGGCCGCGTGCTGGCAGAGGGCACGCCCTCCGAAATCGTCAACAACGCCGAGGTACGACGCGTGTATCTTGGCGAGCATTTCAAAATGTAATCTGGCATGAAGCAAGGCCTTTCCCTACGCGTATCCCAGCATCTGGCGCTCACGCCCCAGTTGCAGCAGTCCATCCGTCTGTTGCAACTCTCCACCCTGGAACTGAGCCAGGAAGTGGACCAGATGCTGGACGAAAACCCGTTTCTGGAGCTCACCGAAGAGCGGGCCGAGCGCGAAGACTTTGGCCTGGCGCAGAGCGACACGCCGGTCAGCGAAGGCGACCGCGACACCGAGTTCGCTGCCGCCATGCCCGACCTGGGCACGGCCACGGTGACCAGCACCGCCAGCGACGAAGACAACACGCCGCTGAACGGCGACGAGGGCATTGACTGGGATGGTGACGGCAGCTCCGACATGGCGCCCGACGATGGCGAGTGGGGCGTGGACGCCAAGCCGCGCAGCAACAACCTCAATGGCGACGAAGACAAGGACGCCACCGAACTGGCCCGCACGCAGGAAAGCCTGCAGGCCTTTTTGCACCGCCAGGCCTTGGGGCTGCGGCTGTCCCCGGAGGACAGCGCGGCCCTGCGCTTTTTGATCGAGTCACTCAACGACGACGGCTACCTGGAAGACCCGCTGGAGGTGCTGGCGCAGACCCTGCAGCCGGCCGACGAAGAAGAGTTGCATCAACTGGTGCACCACTTCTCCGTAGCCCTGGGGTTGCTGCACAGCCTGGAACCGGTGGGTGTGGGTGCGCGCGGCTTGGCCGAATGCCTGCGCCTGCAAATCCAGCACCTGTTGCAGGATGCAGAGTTGGAGTGGGACGCGCGTGAGGTGCTGGAGGTGGCCTTAGCGGTCTGCCAGCAGCCCATGGAATTGCTGGCCCGCCGGGACATCAAGCGCCTGGTGCAGCTGGGTGTGGGCAGCGACGCGCTGGTGCGCGAAGCCATTGCCGCAATAGCCCGCCTGGAGCCCAAGCCGGGCCGGCGCTTTGTCGATGTGGAGCGCAACATCGTGGTGCCCGACGTGCTGGTGCTGCAGGTGGTCAACCCGAACAAGGCCGCGCAGGTGAAATTCCGCGTCATGCTCAATCCCGACGTGATGCCGCGCCTGAAGGTCCACGACATCTACGCCAACGTGCTGCGCAACCACCGCGGCGGCAAGGACAGCGCCAGC
>JAYVNF010000236.1:0-4998 GCA_043758575.1 Rhodoferax sp. | reverse complement strand
ATCGGCAAATACTCCGGCGAGATGGCGGCCTGGTTAGTTGCCCAGGGGCACCAGGTGCGGGTGGTATGCGCTCCGCCCTACTACCCCGAATGGAAGCTCGACAAAGCCTACAGCCCGGGGCGCTACTACTGCGAACGCTGGGAAGACGTGAAAGTATTTCGCGCACCGCTGTGGGTGCCGCGCCAGCCCGGCGGACTTAAACGCATATTGCATTTGGCCAGCTTTGCCATCAGCTCCTTTCCGGTGATGCTGCAGCAATGTTTTTGGCGCCCCGATGTAGTGTTCACTGTGGCACCGGCGCTGATTTGCGCACCCACCGGCTACCTGGTAGCCAAGCTGTGCAACGCCAAGTCCTGGCTGCATGTGCAGGACTTTGAAGTCGATGTGGCCTTCAAGATGGGCTTGCTCAAAGGGCAGCGTCTGCAGCATCTGGTGCTGTCCATGGAGCGCTGGTTGTTCTGCCGCTTTGACATGCTCTCCAGCATCTCGGGCAATATGATCAAGCACCTGCTGACCAAGGGCCGCACCAAGGAAAACACTTTTCTGTTCCCCAACTGGGTGGACATAGACCATGTCACGCCACTCAAATCGGTCAGCAGCTACCGCGCCGAACTGGGCATTGCACCGGAGACCACGGTGGCCATGTTCTCCGGCACGCTGGGCGGCAAGCAGGGGCTGATCGTCATCCCTGAGGCGGCCAAGCTGCTGCTGCACCGCAAGGACATCGTGCTGGTGATTTGCGGCAACGGCGCCTTCAAGCCGCTGCTGCAAACCATGGCCGACCAGCTGCCCAACCTGAAGCTACTGCCGCTGCAACCGTTTGAGCGCCTGAATGATTTGCTGGGCATGGCCGACATCCACTTGCTGCCGCAAAGCCAGGATGCCGAAGACCTGGTGCTGCCCTCCAAACTCTCGGGCATGCTGGCCAGTGGCCGCCCGGTAATAGCCACCTGCAACGAGGGCACCGAGATTGCCGAGGTGGTGGAGCAATGCGGCTTGGTGGTGGAGCCGGGCAACGGTCTGGCACTGGCCCAGGCGATTGAAAAACTGACCGACCACCCGGAGCTGCGCCTGCAGCTGGGCCTGAGCGCGCGCCACTTTGCCGAGACCCATGTGGCCAGTGACTCGGTGCTGGGGCGGCTGGAGGATGAGCTGGAAGCGCAGGTGTTTGGAGACCCGATTGGCGCCACCAGTTCCTGAGCAACTGTCACCGGGTGACATCGTTATTTTTCAACCTGAGTTTGTCGAATTCGGTGGGGAAGAACGGGTGATTTTGTCGCTGTGCCGAGAGCTGCATGCGCAGGGAAAACCGCATGCGGTGCTGTGCTACCACGACCGCATTAAACTGGACCGTTATGCCGAATGGCCACTCAAAGTAGTGGCGCTGGACCCCGCCAGCAACCCAGTTGCCCGCGTGCTCAGTCTGAGGCGCGGTTTGCAAAGCATTGCCAGACAAGGCGGTCCGGTTCCAGCCCTGTTTAATATCCAATCCGCCTACCACGCAGGTCTGGCTGCAAATGCACCCTACCACCTGCGGATTCCGGATACCTACAGCTTGCTGGGCTTTGTGCCAGAGGGTGCTGGCGGCCAAACTGCATCGTTCTCAGCTGCCCTCAAGACTGCCGCTGGCAAGGCGATGCAGCACTTTGCAACCCGGCGCGGCATTCAACGCGCCGTGCGGCTGGTGACCAACACCGGGGCATTGCGCAATGAAATGCAGAAGCTTTATGGCCGTGCGGCGGAAGTCATCTATCTGGGCGGATTTGGTTCCCCCATGGTGCAACCACCGCAGCGTGCCGTATCACCGATAGAGATGCTGACCGTGTCGCGACTGCAATCCAGCAAACGCATCGACTGGATCTTGCAGGCCTTGGCAGACATACAGCGAAGTGGCACTGCTTACCCACCCTGGCGTCTGCACATCGCCGGCAGCGGCCCAGACGGGGATGCCCTGAAAGCGCTCTGCCACGCGCTGGGCTTGGACGAGCACGTGATATTCCACGGCTTCGTGACAGATGGCGAATTAGCGGCCTTGTATGCTCGATCGCATGTCTTTTTGATGCCCGCTAAACAGGGTTACGGCCTGCCCGCCATTGAAGCCCTGTACCAAAAAATGGGGCTTGTAGTCAGCGAAGAATCGGGCGTCGTTGAGATACTGGACAACACCAATTGGGTTGTCATTTCCAGGGACGCAAAAGCCGGATTTTCCAAAGCCCTGGCGGAGATGTTGACACGCGTCTGCGACCCTGGCTTTTTTACGCAACCGCTGCCCGAACTGCCCATTGAAAAAACCTGGGCATGCAAAGTTATCCAGCACCTCGCATGGTGAGGCGCAGCTTTGCTGTACGCCCAGACCGTCAACCATGACCCACCGGTTCACACTGCTTGACGGCATACGGGGGCTGGCCGCCATTGCGGTCATGCTGTTGCACTTCAGTGACCACCTGGACGTAGCCCTGTTTCCCGGCGGATGGATTGCGGTAGACGTGTTTTTTATCATGTCGGGCTTTGTGCTGATGCACAGCTACTCCAGCAAGATCCACCAAAAGGCCCTGAGCTTCGGCCAGTTCATCACCTTACGGGCCATACGACTGGGGCCTTTGCTCTACATCGGCTGGTTCTTGGGTGCCTTCAGTGTCTTCTTCTCCTGCCAGCTTCCCGGTGCCAGTTGCGCGCAGGACGTAAGCAAGGTCATAGGCATAGGAAGTTTGATGCTGCCGTATTTCACCGATACCTTTTGGCCCTATGGCAATCGCCCCTTCCAATCGTTCTTTGCGCTGAATGGGCCATCGTGGTCGCTGTTTTTTTGAGATGCTGGTCAACATCCTGTTCTTCTACTGGGCGGCCCGATTTTCTGGCCCCAAGCGTTGGTGGGTGATTGGCATGGCGTTCATAGGGCTGGTGCTTGCATATCACTTCAACACATCCATCAATGGCGGCGGGGGTAACAGCAATTTCTACGTTGGCTTTCCCAGAGTGACGTACCACTTTTTTATAGGCGCTTTTTTGTACACCGCCTACCCGCGGTTTGGCACCAGTACAAAGGCCTTGGCCTATCTCTTCATTGGCATGCTATTTTTGGCATTTTGCGTGTCTGTCACACCGCTAAAAATGGTCCCGCTGTTTGCCTTGGCGCCGTTGGCGGTATTGTTTTCCGCCAAGGTTGATGTGCAAGGTCCTGCCGCCGACTTCTTCAAATTTTTGGGCGATCTGTCCTATCCCCTGTACATCGTGCATTGGCCGGTGTTTCAGCTCCTCTATCTCTTTGTGGATTTTGGTCAACTCGGGCCTTACTACAAGCTGGCTGCCATGAGCTTGGTCACCATGGGCTTTGCGTGGGCGCTGATATATGTTGACCGCTACGTTAGAGTCCGACTCATACGGGCGCTTGCCTGACTGCATGCGCAGCATGGGCTCACCCGCACGATTGTTGGCGCTGCTCCTGGCCTGCGGCGCAGTGTCACTGCTGGCACAGACCGTAGGGCCGCCCGTCATCATCAACCATTCGCAGTCTGCGCGACCCGGCGACATCGTAGGTTTTCAGGGTGAGAATTTTGGTGAAGCCCCGACGGCAACACTGGAGGGCAGCGGTGCCGAGCCTGCCATTTCGCTTGAACGGGTCAACACCTATGGCGACATATGGGCTTCGTTCCGACTGCCCAAAACCGCAACCGGCGCGCTCATCGTGCGTATTGGGAATGGCTCGGACCGCAGTACCGCGGTCCAACTTAATGCTACTGTCGCATTCCACCTGGATACGATGCAATTAGCAGGGCAAGGAAAGTTCAGGCTGTTCGGACGCAATTTGCTTCTACCTGGATTCGTTCCTTTGGTGCGGGTCGATGGCAGGCCGGCCGCCTTGGACCTGGGCGCCAGCGACGAACACATGCTGGTGGCTACGGCACCCGCGCAACTTTCCAACAAACCCCATGTTGAGATCACCGTGGACAACGGCAATGGCACGGGCTCCAGCCTGCTGGAACGGCCTATTTCCAGCGTGGCCGGCAACGGGACGGATCCCTTTGCGCTGGATGTAGGTTGGGCCAACGCCTTTTCCAGCATTGCAGGCAAGACGCTGGCTGCCAACAGTGACCCCCGGCTGCAGCATCCGGTGCAATGCAATGGAAGCAACGACGACAGCAAGGGTCTGCAAGAGGCCATAGACCTGGCGAACACTTTGGGAGGAGCGCTGGTGCTATTGCCGCAGGGAATCTGCAGACTGGGCTCCAGCGTGCAACTGAAATCCAATGTGGTTGTTCAGGGCGAGGGAAAGACGCGTACCGTACTGGCTTACGAGGCGAACTACCCACTCATGGGGCGAAACATACGTCTGGCGGGCTTGCGCGACCTGTCGCTCCGAAATGGGGTGAGTGGCACCGAGAGCGTACTGCTGCAAACAAGTGAGAGGGTTTTCTTTCAAAACGTGGCGTTTGAAATCAATGGTGGCGTCCAGATGTTCCTGGATGGCAATCGCAATTTTGTGATCTCCCATTGCGACTTCATTCAGCCCAAGAACCCGCGTGGCGCCGGTCCTTTCTGGCTGTCTGGAACTTCGGGCCTGGTGTTCACGCACAACCGTGTGGTCTTTGCCAATGGGTCACCTGCCTTTAGCGGCGTACATGACGCCTACATTGCCGACAACCATATCTCCCGAGATGCACGGAACAACCAGAACTCAAGCGGCATTATCCACAGCCTGACACTGGACTTTGCGCATCGGGTGGCGGTAGTCAACAATGTTCTGGACGTGATTGGCGGGCCCATCGTGAACAAGCGCCGCAATGATGGTGAAACCATACTCACCGAAGGCGGCGGCGGCAATCGCACGGAAAATATCGGCTACGTGAAGGCGGCCACGCCGCTCACATTAAGCGACCCGGATGTAACCCACAAAGTGCGTCCCTTTGGCCCTGGCGATATACCGGAGAATTATGCGGTTGCCGTTGTGGGTGGCAAAGGCGCGGGCCAGGCCAGACGGGTTGTTGCCTACAGCGCCAA
>JAYVNF010000235.1:0-5008 GCA_043758575.1 Rhodoferax sp. | reverse complement strand
GCTACAGCTACAGCGACGAACAGGTGTTTGGCGTGGACGCTGCGCCGCCCGACATAGTGGCCAAGCGCCGCAGCGCCTTTTCCGCGCTGGTGGAACGCTGCCAGGCGCGCTACCCCAAGAGCCTGCAGGCCAGTGCCGAGGCCGCACAGACCCTGTCGGACCTGCAGTTCATCAGCGCCTACCGAACACCGTTCCAGTTCCGCGCGCTGGCCGCGCACGGCCTGAAGGTGGCCTCCTTTGTGCAAAGCACCGAGGGCGTGACGGTGACCGATCTGGACGGCAATCGCTTTTATGACCTGACCGGCTCGTACGGCGTCAACCTGTTTGGCAACGATTTCTACAAAGACTGCATGGACCGTGGCGCCTACCTGGCCCGGCCCCTGGGCCCGGTGCTGGGCGCTTACCATCCGGTGATGCTGGACAACCTGCAGCGCTTGAAAGCCATCAGCGGCATGGAGGAGATCTCTTTCCACATGTCCGGCACCGAGGCCGTGATGCAGGCGGTGCGCCTGGCGCGCTACCACAGCGGGCGCAACAAGCTGGTGCGCTTTTGCGGCTCCTACCATGGCTGGTGGGGCGATGTGCAGCCCGGCATTGGCAACCCCATCCACGCGCGTGACACCCTGAACCTGAAGGAGATGGGCGAGGCCAGCCTGCGCGTGCTGCGCTCCCGCAAAGACATCGCCTGTGTGCTGATCAACCCGCTGCAGGCCCTGCACCCCAATGCCCCCGCGCCCAGCGACGGCGCGCTCTTGGACAGCTCACGCAAGGCCCACTTTGACAAAGCGGCCTACACCGCCTGGCTGCAGGAGCTGCGCCGCGTCTGCGATGCGCGCGGCATCGCCCTGATTTTTGACGAGGTGTTCATGGGCTTCCGTCTGGCCAAGGGTGGCGCGCAGGAATACTTTGGTGTGCGCGCCGACCTGGTCACCTACGGCAAGACTCTGGGCGGCGGCCTGCCGATCGGCGTGGTCTGCGGCAAGCGCGCCTGGATGCGGCGCTTTCGCGAGGGCAGCCCGGCCGACATCTGCTTTGCCCGTGGCACCTTCAACGCCCACCCCTATGTGATGTGCGCCATGAACGTGTTTTTGCAGCGCCTGGAAGATGCCGACATTGCCACCCTCTACGCCGACGTGGACCGCACCTGGAGGCACCGTGCCGACCTGATGAACGCGCGCCTGCGCCAGGCCGGCGTGCCGGTGCAGGTGGCGGCCATGTCCTCGGTCTGGACTGTGCTGTACACGCAGCCGGCCAGCTTTAACTGGCTGTTCCAGCACTATTTGCGTTTCGAGGGCGTGGCCCTGAGCTGGGTCGGTACGGCGCGCATCATCTGGAGCCTGAATTTCAGCGATGCGGAGTTTGAGCAGGTGGTTCAATGCTTTGTGCGCGCTGCGCTGGCCATGCAGGCCGATGGCTGGTGGTGGAGTGACGGTGTCAGCAGCAACAAGACCATCAAGCGGCGTTTGTTGCGGGAGATGTGGGGGGCCAAGTTCGGTTGAGAGAGAACCTCCTTGCCCTCCCTGCTCACAGGGGTGTTGCTTCACTTGCTGAGAAATACCGCACACCGAATACCGAACAGCAGCCGGCGCGCGAGGGCGTTGGAGCAAGGGGCGTTTGGGCTTTAGGTATTGAATCCTTGGTTCGCAGCGAGAGCAACAGTCTCACCAAGCAGCGTACGACGACCCCTAATGCAAGCGAGTGAAAACCTCTCAGGCAAGCAAAGCAAAAATACTAGTACCGCTCCGGCACATACATCTCCGCCGGCACCGGATGCCGCGTGTAGTCGGCATTGCGCACCCGCTCGGGCAGTACCACCGGCGCGTGCTCCACTTCCGAGTAGGGAATCTGGTCCAGCAAATGCTGAATGCAGTTCAGCCGCGCGCTCTTCTTGTCCACCGCCTGCACAATGCGCCAGGGCGCTTCAGGGATGTGGGTGCGCTCCAGCATGGTCTCCTTGGCCTTGGTGTATTCCTCCCAGCGCACGCGCGACTCCAGGTCCATGGGGCTGAGCTTCCACTGCTTGAGCGGGTCGTGGATACGGCCCAGAAAACGCGAGTGCTGCTCATCGTCGGTGATGGAAAACCAGTACTTGATGAGCTGGATGCCCGAGCGCTGCAGCATCTTCTCGAACTCTGGAACGGTGCGGAAAAACTCCTCGTATTCCGCATCCGAGCAAAAGCCCATGACCCGCTCCACGCCGGCGCGGTTGTACCAGCTGCGGTCAAACAACACGATTTCGCCGGCCGCCGGCAGGTGCGACACATAGCGCTGGAAATACCACTGCGTGCGTTCACGGTCATTCGGGGCGGGCAGGGCGGCCACGCGGGCCACGCGTGGGTTCAGGCGCTGGGTGATGCGCTTGATCACGCCGCCCTTGCCGGCGGCGTCGCGGCCCTCAAACAGAATCACCACCTTGTGCTTGTTGGCTACCACCCAGTCCTGCAGCTTGACCAGCTCGCCCTGCAGGCGAAACAGCTCCTGGAAATAGTTGCGGCGTGCCAACTTGTCGGCATCGCTGCGCGGCTGGCCGT
Organism: Rhodoferax sp.; assembly: GCA_043758575.1. GTDB lineage: Bacteria > Pseudomonadota > Gammaproteobacteria > Burkholderiales > Burkholderiaceae_C > Allorhodoferax. The sequence continues at coordinate 2,477 of JAYVNF010000235.1, read as the reverse complement.
GGGCGGAGAGCTCCTCCATATTGCGCTCCTCCAGCTCCATTTCCAGCTCTTCGTCAAAGCTATCGAGCAGGTCTTCGCGCACACGGCGCATCAACTCTTCCTGTTGGGTGTTGTTGGTAGTCATGGGCGTGCGGAGCTTTCTTGTCGTTGCAATAGTGGGGTCAAGCCAGAGGGGGGGTCAGGCGTGGGCCTGAAAACGCAGCAGCGCCTGGCCCATGCGCACCTGGCCACCTTGTACCAGACCCTGGCACAGGCTAAAGCCCGCCGGTGCCAGCACGATCACCGTGGAACCATGCTGGAACCAGCCCATCTCCTGGCCCTTGGCAAAGGGCGCGTCGCAGGCGATCACTTGGGGGCCGTTGTAGCGCAGGTGAAACAGCACATCCAGAAAGTGCAGGCGTATGCTGGCCACCAGAATCGCTGCCACCGGCACCAGCGCAATGCGCTGGCCGCTCATGGGGCCGTCACCGGTGAGACGGGTGCTGAGAAAGGCGCGTTCGTTCTTGCAAAACAGTTTCTCCACGCGCTTCAGGGCAATCGGGTTGACGTTCCAGGTGTCGCCGGAAAAATAGCGCACCTTTTCCACCGTGCAATCATAGGGCGCGTGGAAGCGGTGGTACATGCTGGAGGTCAGGCGCAGGGTGACAAAGCTGCCGTCGCGCCAGGCGCTCAGGTCTTCCTCGCTGCCCAGCAGGTCCTCTAGCGTGTAGGGAAAGCCCTTGGCCTGGAACACCCGCGTGCCCTCAATCGGGCCCTGCGCGCCGATGATGGCGTCCACCGGGCTGCTCAGCACCGCCTTGTCGTAGTCAATCGGGCGCACGCCGGCCTTGAGCTCACGCGTGAAGCAGTCGTGCATGCTCTTGAACTGCTGCTTTTTCGCTTCGCGCAGATCGAGCGCACTGAAGAACTTCCACACCGCAATCGAGGCCCGCGCCACCAGCGGATTTTCTATTTTGCTGAAGCGCCCCAGCCACTGCGTCAGCCAGCGCCGCGGCAGGCGGTTGGTGAGCAGAAAGTTCAGGTCCTCGTTGGCCAACAGGTTGTGAACCTGTTGGCGAAGTGTTGCGGTCTTGGCTGTCATCGCACCCTAGGCCGCTGGTCCCAGGCTGCCGCGTGGCTCGATCAGCTCGCCGCGCAGCAGCGCTAGGGGGGCCTTGTGGTACAGATAAATATCGTGAAACGGGTCGGTCAGAATTTTCGTCATCCAGACCAGACCGGCCATCACGTCCTTGAGGAAGAACAGGTGCACGGTGCGAAACAGCAGGCCGCCCACACCGATGAACAGCCACAGCATGCCGGTGTGGCGCGCAAAGCCTTCCAGGCTCGTGGCGGCCTCAAACAGACCGAAGGCCGTGGGCTCGATCAGCAGCAGCAGCGGCGCTGCTGCCCAAATGGAAATCAACACAATTTTGCGACGCAGGTTGTAGCCGACCTTGATCTCTTCCTTGGTCTCTTGCGTGGCCTGGTTGACCTCGTCATAGCCCAGCGGCTCGAAGAAGAAGTGGCCGCTTTGGCGCGTCGTCATGGACACCAGCCAGGCCACCAGTGCGGCCAGCGCCGGGTCGGTGAACAGCAGGGCATAGGCCACCAGAAAACTGATGGCGCTGATGAAGTGCAGCGTCTGGTTGATGCGGCTGTGGTGGTAGTAGCGGTGGTCGTCCCAGCGCTGGACCTTGAGTTGGCGGAAGAATTCGTTCATGGCTTGAGTCTCCGGTTGCGGTGACGCCATGCTAAAAACCTTTCGTGGCAAAGGCGTGACAAAGCCTATGACGAATTGGTGAATCGTGAATCGTGCCTCGTGCCAGATCACTGCCGGCTGAAAACCACATGCGTAGCCAAGGCCGAACCGACGTGCCGGGTGCAGGCGTACCCCAGAGCCGGCAGGTTGATGCCATCAAAAAGCCTTTCACCTGCGCCCAGCAACACCGGCGATATGGCGATGTGCATCTCGTCGATCAGGCGCTCGCGCAGATACTGTTGGATCACATCCACGCCGCCACCCACCCGCACATCACGCTCTCCAGCCGCTGCGCGGGCCTGTGCCAGGGCAGAGGCAATGCCATCGGTGACGAAGTGGAAGGTCGTGCCACCCTCCATCACCAGCGGTGGGCGGGGGTGGTGGGTCAGCACGAACACCGGCACGTGGTAGACCGGATTCTCGCCCCACCAACCGCGCCAGCTCTCATCGGGCCAGGGGCCACGCACAGGCCCGAACATATTGCGGCCCAGGATCCAGGCGCCGATGTTGTGAAAGCCGCGCGCGGCAAAATCCTCATCCACACCGTCCTGCCCGCTGTCACTTCCGAACAAGTGCTTTTGAAACGTTTTGGTGGCCATGGCCCAACCATGCAGCGCAGTGCCGCCCACGCCGAGCGGGTGCTTGAGGTCCTGGTCGGGGCCAGCGCCGAAACCATCCAGGGAGATGGTGAAACTTTCTACGCGCAGCTTGGGCATGGATTTCTCCTGAGGTGACCTGA
>JAYVNF010000234.1:0-5016 GCA_043758575.1 Rhodoferax sp. | reverse complement strand
TGGCCAGACCGTGGTGCATATCGCAGACGGCACCCAGAGCATGGGCACAGGAGTGCACCGCACCCAGGTCCTTTTGGAAAGCGATGGCACCCATCATCGAGGACATCATCATGTCCGAGCGCGCCTTGAGGTTGCCGGGCTCGCGCACGGCCGTGCGCAGGGCGGCAGCGGCAATACGCGTGCCCTCCCGCGCGATGCCGTCGCACAGCGGGGGGTAGGCCGGCGAGAGATAGCTCTCGATGTTGTGGGTGAGTGCATCAATGCCGGTGGCAGCGGTCACCGCAGCGGGCAGGCCCAGCGTCAGCTCGGGGTCGGCAAACACCATTTTGGCCAGTATTTGGGGACTGAAGACGGTGCGCTTCACATGCGTGTCGTTCTCGCTGACCACGCTGGAGCGACCCACCTCGGAGCCGGTGCCCGAGGTGGTGGGCAATGCAACAAAGTAGGGCAAGGGGTTGACGATCGGGCGCACGTTCGGGTGGTCCCACACGTACTCCAGGATGTCGCCCTCGTGCACCGCGGCCAAGCCGACGATCTTGGCCACGTCGAGTGCGGCACCGCCACCAAAGCCAATCACGCAGTCGGCCCGGTGCGCCTTGTAAGCGACGGCGCCCTCCATCACCTGGCTGCAGGTGGGGTTGCCAAACACGCCGCTGAAAACGGCTACTTCCAGCCCGCCCAGATGGGTGATGAATTCGGCCATGACGGGCAGCGCGCCCAGGGCTTTGTCGGTGACGATCAAGGGGCGCTTGCAGCCCTTTTCAATCAAGTGCGCGGCTACCAGCTTGCGCGCGCCGGCGCCAAATTTGATCGGGGTGGGAAAGTTGAAAGAAGAAATGCTCATGGTTTGCTCGGATGGGAAAGGTCAGAAAAAGAAGGGCCCGCAGTGCCGGGCAAGGAAGATTGTGCGCGCATCAAATAATTTCAAAATAGCGCTTCATTTCATAGTCGGTGACGGCGTCCAGCCACTGGCGCCACTCCCAGTCCCGGGTGCGGGCAAAGTGGTCGACAAAGCCGTCGCCCAACCAGTCGCGCGCAATCGTGGACTTCTCGAAAATGCGGTTGGTCTCGATCAGCGTGCGCGGTGCGCGTGGCACATTTTCTGCGCCCTGGTTGGTGCCGGTAATCGGCGGCATGGTCAGCTTCAGGCCCTTTTCCACACCGTGCAGGCCGGCCGCAATCACGGCCGCCATGGCCAGGTAGGGATTGACGTCGGCGCCGGGGCAGCGCGTCTCCAGCCGTGTGGCTTTGGGACTGCCGGCAATCACGCGAAAACTGGCGGTGCGGTTGTCCATGCCCCAGGTCGGTTTGACCGGCGCCCAGAAACCGTCCACCAGGCGCTTGTAGCTGTTGATGGTGGGCCAGATCAGGGGCGCAAACTCCATCAGGCAGGCGACCTGGCCGGCCAGGTAGCTCTCGAACAAGGGGCTCATCTTGCGCGGCGCCTTGGCATCGAAAAACAGATTGTTTTTGCCGTCCGACAGACTTTGGTGGATGTGGCCGCTGCAGCCCGGCAGGGCCTGGTTGGGTTTGGCCATGAAGCTGGGCATGATGCCAAAGCGCGCGCCAATTTCCTTGGCGCCGGTCTTGAACAGAATGGCCCGGTCGGCCTGCTCCAGGGCTTCGCTGAAGCCGATGGCCGCCTCGTAGACGCCGGGCCCGGTCTCGGTGTGCAGGCCTTCTATGGGCACACCAAAAGCGCGCATGTCATCCATGATGGCGTTGAAGAAATCCCGGTTCTGGTTCATGCGCAAGAGTGAGTAGCCAAACATGCCGGGGGTGAGCGGCTCCGGGCCCACGCCTTTTTTGGCAGCCCAGCTCTGCGGTGTTTCCAGGAAGTTGAACCATTCAAACTCCATACCGGTCATCACCTGAAAACCCAGTTTTTCCGCGCGATTCAAGACGCGCTTCAAGGTCTGGCGCGGGCACTGCGCGTGCGCCGTGCCATCGGCATTGACGAACTCGCCCAGCACCATGGGCACCTCCGCGTCCCAGGGCACGTGGCGCATCGTGTTCATGTCCAGGCGCGCCAGCGCGTCCGGGAAGCCGTGTTGCCAGCCGGTGGCCACGGTGTTGTCGTAGGTCTGGTCCATCATGTCCCAGCCCAGCACCACGTCACAAAAGCCAAAGCCGCCGCCGGGGTAGGGTTCGGTGGCGCCCAGGAATTTGTCGATGTGCAGGTACTTGCCGCGCAGCACGCCGTCGATGTCGCTGACCGCGACCTTGACCTTTTGCGCGCCCGAACGCCGTATGGCGGCCACGGCCGGGTGTTCGGTGGCAGGCCTCGCGCCTGCCTTGGTTTTCTTCGCCGTCGCCATGGTGGGATGCTCCTCGGTGTTGGAATGCCATGCACGAATCTTGCGTGCCTGCCCAGCTTAAGGATTCGACCAGCGGCTGGCTATCCAAAATCGGCACCCTGCCGGGCCAGGGCTCGGTACTTACCCGGGCGCTGTTTTTAGCAATTACCGTGAGAATGCAACATGCTTTTTCCGTCCCCATGCACCTCTGGTGGCCCCGCCGACAACGCCTGCGTGCCCACGCTGGAGGCGCGCAGCATGGCACGCACCTCGCTGCGTTTTGCCGATGCGCAGGAACAGGCCAGCGCCCTGTCCGGCTGGAACCAGGCCTACCTGCAACTCAGCGCCGGCGCCTTTACTGGCGAGCTGGCCCAGGTAGTGGGCCCTGGCATCAAGCTGTTTGTGGAGCGGGTGCAGCAGTCCGTGTTGCAGACCGGCCAGTTGCCGGCGCGCGTGCTGGCCCTGGGCGTTCCGCTGAATGCCAGTGGTGGCGGCATGTTTTGCGGCCGCATGTGTGATGTGGATTCGGTGCACCTGTTTTCCGGGACTTCCGGCTTTGAGTTCCGCACCTCGCGCCAGCACACCATGCTGGGGCTGGAACTGCAGCTGGGCGATGTGGTGGACTTTCCGCTGCAAGCCGGCACACTCGCCCACACGGTGCGCCCCCAGACCAAGATCAAGGCCTATGTGATGGAGCTGTACCAATCGGCGCGGCGCGATCCGGCCTTGTTGTCCAACCCGGCAGTGGTGGCCAGCGTGAGCGACTTTTTGCTCGACAGCCTGCTGCGCGCACCCAACACCCCGGGCACACTATCGGGCACGGCCAACAGCCACTGGGCCCTGGTGCAGCGCTGTGTGGCCCTGGTGGACGATGCCCAGGATACAGCGCCTACCGTGACCCAGCTGTGCCAGGAAATGGGGGTGAGCCGGCGCACCCTGCAAAACGCCTTTTTGCGCGTGCTGGACATGAGCCCGCTGGCCTATGTGAAGGCGGTGCGCCTGAAGCAGGCGCGCGAGGCGCTGAAGCGTTCGCAATCGGTCACCGAGGCGGCCACCGCCTGCGGCTTCTGGCACTTTGGCCACTTTGCCCACGACTACCAGACGCTGTTTGGCGAGCGCCCTTCCGACACCCTGCGGCGCCAGGGCTGAGCACAGCCGGGCCCAGGCGTTCCATGTCACGCACGCGCTCGATCCAAACCCTGTTGATTGCGGTCCTGCTGGGTGCGAACCTGCTGGCTTGGGCGGCCTCGGCCTACTGGCTCAACCAAAGCCAGCAGCAGTACATTCAGCGCGCCGAAAGCCAGACCCGCAACATTGCCAGCGCGGTGGAGCGCAATCTCTCGGCCAGCGTGGGCAAGATTGACTTTGTGCTGACCCATTTGGTCGACGAGGTGGAGCGCCAGATGGCCATGGCAAAGCAGGTGGATATGCCCAAGGTCCATGGACTTTTTGACAATTTCCAGCACCGCCTGCCGGAGATAGAGGGGCTGCGCCTGGCCGATGAAAAGGGCAATGTGTATGCGCGCAGCGGCACGCAGTCCATGCCGCCCATCAATATTACGGACCGGGACTACTTTGTGGCCCTGCGCGCAAGCCCCGACCCAGCGCTGTGGATCAGCAAACCCGTGTGGGGACGCCTGGTGCACCACAACATCATTGTGTTTGCGCGGCGCTACAACAATCCCAATGGGGACTTCGCCGGTGTGGTGTTTGCCACCATTGCACTGGACTACTTTCAGCAGCTGCTCGCGCGCTTTGAGCTGGGCCCGCAGGGAACACTTATCCTGCGCGACCGGGACCTGGGCCTGATCGTGCGCAGCCCGCCCCTGCCGACACAGGCGGCGGGCCAGGTGGGCAACAGCGCCGTCTCGCCCGAGTTCCGTGCGGTGTTTGGCAGCGGTGTGGCTGCCGCCAACTTCTACACCCCACGCAGTTCGGACAAGCAGGAGCGCATATTTGCCTTTCAGCGGGTCAGCAACGCGCCCATGCTGATCAACGTAGGCACAGCCAGTGAAGACTATCTGGCAGGCTGGCGCGGCGAGCGCAACAAGACCTATGTCAGCAACGCTGTCTTCATGCTGGTCACGCTGGGGCTGGGGCTGCTGCTGTGGCGCCTGCTGCGCATCACCACCCAGGAGGCCTTGCGCAACCAGGTCTATTTGCGCAACGCCAGCGACGGCATCCAGATCACCGACGCCAGCGGCAGGCTGGTGGAGGCCAACGACAGTCTGTGCCACATGCTGGGTTACAGCCGCACGGAGCTGCTGGGCCTGGACCAGCGTCTGTGGCTGGCCTGCTGGCCGGAGCGCGACGCGCGCAATGCCATCTTGCTGCAGTCCAGCGTGGAGCGTGAACCGCAGTCGATTGAGACCACCTTGCGCCGCAAGGATGGCGCCAGCGTGGACGTGGAGGTGCGTTGCAGCCACTTCTACTGGTCCGGCAAGCTGCACCTGCATGCCTCCATCCGCGACATCGGCGAGCGCCGGGCGAACGCCGAAAAAATCGAACTGCTCGCCTTTTACGATCCACTGACCAATCTGCCCAACCGCCGGCTGATGCTGGAGCGGCTCAACCGTGCCCTGGTGGGCTGCGGGCGCCACCATCAGCACTGCGCACTGATGCTGATCGACATAGACAACTTCAAGGTGCTCAACGACACCCTGGGCCACGGCGTGGGCGACCAGTTGCTGGTGGAAGTGGCCACGCGCCTGCAAGCCTG
>JAYVNF010000233.1:0-1522 GCA_043758575.1 Rhodoferax sp. | reverse complement strand
CCAGCGATGACGAGTACGCCTCGCTGATCCTGACCTTTGCCACCTTTGGCGCCGGCTTCCTGATGCGGCCCCTGGGGGCCGTGATCCTGGGCAGCTATATAGACCGCATTGGCAGGCGCAAGGGGCTCATCGTCACGCTTGGCATCATGGCCCTGGGCACCGTGCTGATTGCCTTCGTGCCGGGCTACGCCACCATAGGCATTGCCGCACCCGTGCTGGTGTTGGTCGGCCGCCTGCTGCAGGGCTTCTCTGCCGGTGTGGAGCTGGGCGGCGTATCGGTGTACCTGTCCGAGATGGCCACGCCCGGCAACAAGGGTTTCTATGTCAGCTGGCAGTCCGCCAGCCAGCAGGTTGCCATCATGGCCTCAGCCATCATCGGCTACCTGCTGAGCCAGTGGCTGACGCCCGCTCAAATTGGCGCCTGGGGATGGCGCTTGCCGTTCTTCATCGGCTGCATGATTGTTCCGGTGATTTTTGTGATCCGGCGTTCGCTGCAAGAGACTGATGAATTCCTGGCCCGCAAGCACCACCCCAGCTTCCGGGAAGTCCTGCAGTCGATTGGTTCCAACTGGCGCATCGTGCTGGGGGGCATGATGATGGTGGTGATGACCACCGTGTCGTTCTACCTGATCACCGTCTACACCCCCACCTTCGGCAAAAGCGTGCTCAAGCTCAGCACCGCCGACAGCCTGCTAACGACCTTTTGTGTGGGCATGTCCAACTTCTTCTGGCTGCCCGTCATGGGGGCACTCTCCGACAAAGTGGGGCGCAAAAACATTCTGCTGGTCTTTACTGTCTTGCCCATCCTGACGGCCTACCCCATCATGCACTGGCTGGTGGCCAACATCAGCTTTGAGAACCTACTGGTGACCGAGCTGTGGCTGTCCTTTCTGTATGCCAGCTACAACGGCGCCGCGGTGGTGGCACTCACGGAAGTGATGCCGGTGCAGGTGCGCACCGTCGGCTTCTCCCTGGCCTACAGCCTGGCGACCGCGATCTTTGGCGGCTTTACCCCCATGCTGTCGACCTGGTTGATCGAGGCCACCGGCGACAAAGCAGCGCCCGGCTACTGGATGACCTTTGCCGCGGCCTGTGGTCTGGCCTCGGTCTTCATGCTGTACCGGCGTCCTCGAACTTCTGAGGTTCAGCCAATGGTTTATGCCGCGAAGTGATCCCCTAAGGACGGCTACGCTGCGCGAGTGACGCAACCAGCATTTCGCCAAAGAGGCGCACTCTTGCTGGCATCAGCCGTGATGGTGTCAGCAAGTGCAGCTCGGCTGGCAACAGCGCCCATTGGGGCAGCACCTGAACCAGCTGCCCGTTTTGTATTTCTTCCTGCACCAGAGCCTGATCGATGACGGCGATTCCGGCACCCTTCAACGCAAGCTTCTTGTTGAGCGCAACACTGCCGATGACAAAGCGCCCCTGGACCGGGATGACTTTGATTTCGCCGTTACTTCTTCGGCGCAATTTCCAGCGTGAACCGGACTCCCTGGAGTGCATGCGGATGCACATGTGCTGC
>JAYVNF010000232.1:0-15064 GCA_043758575.1 Rhodoferax sp. | reverse complement strand
GCCGTGGGCCAGGGTCTCCACGCCTTCGGCCACCACCTGGTGGTTGAACACATGGGCCAGCTCGATGATGCCGCGCACGATGCCCAGATCATCCGGGTCGCTGAGCATGTCGCGCACAAAGCTCTGGTCGATCTTGAGGGTGTGCACCGGCAGCTTGCGCAGGTAACTCAGCGATGAGTAGCCAGTGCCGAAGTCATCCAGGGCAAAGCGCACGCCCAGCGTGCGACAGGATTGCAGCACGCTTACCGCATGCTGCATGTCGCCGATGGCGGCGGTCTCCAGCACCTCCAGCTCCAGCCGGCAGGCCGCCACATCCGGAAAGCGCGCCAGGGCCTGGCCCAGGCGCTCACAGAAGTTGGCCTGCAGCAGGTGGTTGGCACTGATGTTGACGCTGACCTTGAGGTCCAGGCCCAGCACGGTCCAGGCGCGCAGCTGCTGCAGCGCGGTCTCCATCACCCATTCACCAAAACACGCCTCCAGATGGCTGCCATTCAGGTAGGGCAAAAATTCGCTGGGTGGCAGCAGGCCACGCACAGGGTGCTGCCAGCGGATCAGGGCTTCGGCACCCATCACCTGGCCACTGACCAGGTCCACCTGGGGTTGGTAGAACAGCACAAATTCCTGCGCCTGCAGGGCCAGGTCCATCTGGCCCAAATAGCTTCGGTGGTTTTGCGCCAAGCGGTCGATTTCGGTGTCGAACAACTGGTAGCGGTTCTTGCCGGCCTGCTTGGCCATGTACATGGCCATGTCCGCGTGGCGCAAGAGGATGTCGGGGTCGGACGGGTCGCTGGGGTAAAGGCTCACGCCTATGCTGGCCGAGACGCTGAGGCTGTGGCCATCGGCCTGAATTGGCAGCCGGGTGGCTTCGAGCACGCGGTCCAGGATGTGCGTGCATTCGCTGGTGGAACCCAGCTCCGAGAGCAGCAGCACAAACTCATCACCACCCAGGCGCGCCAGCGTGTCGTCAGCACGCAGCACGCCAGCCAGATGGTGGCTCACACCCTTGAGCACCTGGTCGCCCACGGCGTGGCCGAGCTGGTCATTGATGGCCTTGAAACCATCGATATCCAGAAAGCAGATGGCGGCCGATTTGCCGCTGCGGTCGCAGCGCAGCAGGGCTTGCTGCAGGCGGTCGGAAAGCAGCCTGCGGTTGGGCAGCTGGGTCAGCGAATCGTAGTGGGCGGCACGCTCCAGCTCGCGCCCCATGCGCAGGCGTTCGGTCACATCGGTGACGGCCGACAGGCTGCGCACGGCCTGGCCATCGGCATCGCGCTCCAGTTGGGCCGACACCAGCACGTCCATGAGCGCGCCATCGCGGCACACGAACTGGTAGGCCACATCCCGGATCGCACCGGTACGCAGGAATTCCGGGAACACCGTGTCCAGCGCATGCTGTGCCGACTCCGGCGTCATGAAGGCCGTGGGCTTGCGCCCCAGCATGTCGGCGCGTGCATAGCCGAGCTTTTCGGCAAACAGGTTGCTCACGGCGAGAAAGGTACCGGCCGCGCTGATGGAGTACAGCATGGCCGGTGTGGCCTCGTACTGCTGGCGCTGGGTGCGCTCGCGCGCCAGCAGCTCCAGCTGGGCCAGCTTGCGCTCGGTGATGTCCAGGTAGGTGCCGAACATTTTCTGAGGCGCTCCGTCCGCGCTCCAGGACTTGATTTTTCCGCTGGAATGGATCCAGATCCAATGACCGTCCCGGTGCTGCATGCGGAACTCGCAGTCATAGCGATCGGTCTTGTGGGCGCGGTGCGCCGCCACTGCCGCTTCGGTACGCGAGAAGTCGTCCGGATGCACCAGGGATTTCCAGAGGGCATAGGTAGTGGGCTCCACCTCCTGCAGCGTGCGCCCCAGAATGGCGGCCCATTGCGCATTCACCTGGAGCGCGTCGGTTTGCATGTCCCAGTCCCAGGTGCCGGCACCCGTGCCATCCAGAATGTCTTGCAGGAGGCGCTGCTGATCGCGGCGAAAGATCTCTCCATGGCGGGTCTCGAGGGCCCGGGCCACGGCAATGCTGAGGGTGGCCAGCACGTCGCGCTGCAGGGGGTTGAGCTGCCTTGGCTGGTAGTCCATCACACACAGCGTGCCCACCAGATGCCCGCTGGAGAGCCGAATCGGTGCGCCAGCGTAGAAGCGGATGCCGGGCTCTGCGTTTACCAAGGGGCTGTTGGCAAAGCGTGGGTCTTGCAGGGCATCGCAGACCTCGAACAGCACCTCGCTGTGAATCGCGTGGGCACAAAAAGCACTCTCACGCGCGCTCTCACGCACACCGGCAAAACCCACCTGGGCCTTGAACCATTGGCGCTGGCTGTCCACCAGACTGACCAGCGCCATGGGCGCTTCGCACACCAGGGATGCGACCTTGACCAGTGCATCAAACTCAAGCTCGGGGGCAGAATCCAGCACGTCCAACGCCCGCAGCGCCGCCAGCCGGGCCGGTTCACCGGCGGGAATTTCTGCACGCATCCGCAGATGAGAATTCAAAGGTCCACCTCTTTGTCCAACCGTATCTTGTGGGGTGTTGCACACCTGTTTTAAGCTCTGGGTCAGTATATGGCGATCGGCCGGTGTAAGGTCTTAAATGGAGACCTGCACTCTGAAACGCACAAAGTGCTGGCGCTGCCGCCTGGCACGGCATGCAGAGGCCGCTGTGCACACAAGCGCTTACAAAATTCAGGTGAATATCGGTGTACAAAAATTTGGCATGCGCGCAATTGGGCCCGATTCGCGCCGATAGTCACCCTTACCTACACGCATGAATTCCGAAGCCGCCTTCCCCCCCACCGCGATGCTGGCCCCCACGGTCTGGGGCCAGACCCAAACGCCCTGGCGTTGGCCCGAGCGGCGCCTGCTCGTCGGTGTGCTGCTGTCCTTGCTGGCACACGGCCTGCTGCTGAGCTTGCAGTTTGACCTGGCCGGCCTGGGCCTGCCCGACACCCTGTTCAGCGACACCGGCAGCCGCGGCGCGGAGCAGCCCATCGCCATCCGGCTGGAGCCCTTGCCAGAAGACAAACCGGCGCCCAGCCCGGCGCCGGCAGCCAAGACAGCGCGCCCTGCTCCTGCTCCTGCTCCTGCTCCTGCTCCTGCTCCTGCTCCTGCTCCTGCTCCTGCTCCTGCTCCTGCTCCTGCTCCTGCTCCTGTGCCTGTTGCTACACCAGATACGCCCGTGGCGGTAGCCGCCGCGCCGGCCGCGGCCACAGTGGCTCTGATGCCCGAGCCTGCGGAGCCGCCCACACTGGCCGCCCAAAAAGCCGCAGAGCAAAAAGCCGCCGCGCGTATGGCGGCCGAATTGGCGGCGGCCAAGTTGGAAGCGGCCAGGCAGGAGTTGCAGCGCCAGGAAGCGGCGCGCGCAGAAGCAATGCGGGCTGAGGCCGCAAGAGCAGCAGCTGCACAACAAGAGGCAGCGCGGGCGGTCGCTGCACAACAGGAGGCGGCACGGCTGGCGGCAGCTCAACAAGAAGCAGCGCGGCTGGCAGCCGCACAGCAGGAAGCCACCCGTTTGGGAGCGGCGCGCCAGGCCAGCATGCAGCAGGAGGCCGCACGGCTGGAGGCCCAGCGTGCTGAGGTCCTGCGCCAGGATGTGCTCAAGCAGGAAAGCGCCAGACAGGACGCGCTGCGCGTAGAGGCCGCACAACAGGAGGCCCAGCGCACCGCTGCCGCACAACAGGAGGCCACCCGTCTGGAAGCCCAGCGCCGCGAAGTGGCACGCCTGGCCGCAGCCCAGCAGGAAGCCGCGCGCCTGGACGCCCAGCGTGCGGAGGAAGCCCGGCAGGAGAGTCAGCGCCATGAGGCACGTCAAGAGGCATTGCGGCAGGAAGCCCTGCAGCAGGAACTGGCGCGCCAGAATGCCGCTCAGCAGGAGGCCAGCAGGCAGGACGCCGCACGTCAGGAAGCGGCGCGCCAAGAGTTGCAGAAGCAGGAAGCGTTGAAACAAGAAACGTTGCGGCAAGAAGGTCTGCGACAGGAGGCTGAACGCGCGACGGCCGCAGCGGCAGCAGCCTCGGCACGCCAAGCCGCCGCCAGCGCTGCAGCGCAAGAGGCCGCACGGCAACTGGCCACGGCCGCTGCCGCTGCCCAAGAGGCAGCAAGACAGGCGGCACAGCAGGAAGCCGCACGCCAGGATGTGGCGCGGGCAGAGGCCGCCCGGCAAGAGCGTGCGCGCCAGGACGCAGAACGTGCCGCGGCGGCACTGGAGGCATCAGCGGCCTCGGCACGTCAAGCGGCTGCGGCGGCTGCGGCCGCTGCGGCTACCGCTGCTGCACAAGAGGCGGCGCGCCAGGCGGCAGCGTTGCAAGAGGCAGGGCGCCAGGCCGCCTTGCAGCAGGAAGCCGCGCGGGCCGAGTCGGCGCGCCAGGACGCACTGCGCCAGGAGCAGGCCAAACAGGAAGCCGCCAGGCAGCAAGCGGCACGCACAGCGGCCGAGCAGGTCGCCGCCCTGCAGCGCCAGGCGGCAGCGGCGCGCGTACCAGACCCACCGACCGAGACCCCAGCGGAAAAGCCGCGCAAGCGCACCCTGATTGGCCGGCGCGACCAGGACGAGCGCCTGGCCGTGTTTGAAGAGACCTGGAGCCAGCGGGTGCAGCAAAACGCCGACCAGGATTTTCTGGAAGCGGCCAAGAACGGCAGCTATACCAACCCGGTGGTGAGCGTGACCCTGAACAAGGACGGCAGTGTGGACAGTGTGGTGTTCAAGGTCTCCAGCGGCACGCCAGCGATTGACGACGCCATCCGCATCATCATCGCCTCGCTGTCACCCTACCGGCGCATTCCGCTGGACCTGGCGCTGGACTACGACGTGGTGGAGGTGACGCGGCGCTGGACCTTCAGCAGCGGCCTGCGGCTGCTGAAAGTGGGGCGTTAGAGAGCTGGCTAGCCCGCCAAGCCCACATACACCTCTTGCACGTCGTCGTGGGCGTCGATGGCGGCCAGAAAGGCTTCCACTTCTTCCAGCGCTTCGGCACTTAAGGATGTGGGATCGACCGGGTTCTTGGGCTTGTAGCCCAGCTTCATGGACAGCACGTTGAAGCCTTGCGCGGGCAACGCGCGGCTGACCAGGTCCAGGTCGGCGGGAGCGGTGAGGAACAGGGTGTTGCCCTCTTCTTCGCCGGCTTCCAGGTCTTGCGCGCCGGCTTCAATGGCGGCGGTTTCGGCATCGGTGCCGGGCGCTGTGGGGGCGGCCTCAATCATGCCCAGGTGGTCAAAGTCCCAGGCCACGGAGCCGCTGGTGCCGAGCTGGCCCTTGCGAAACAGCACGCGCATTTCGGGTGCCGTGCGTTTAACGTTGTCGGTCAGGCATTCCACCATCACCGCCACCTGGTGCGGCGCAAAGCCTTCGTACATCACACGTTCGTACTGGGTGGCGTCATCGCCCACGCCAGCACCCTTTTTGAGGGCCCGGTCCAGCGTGTCCTTGGGCATGGAGACCTTGCGGGCCTGTTCCACCACCAGGCGCAGGCGGGCGTTGCTGGCGGGGTCGGCACCGCTGCGCGCGGCCACGGTGATTTCCTTGACCAGCTTGGTAAAAACCTTGCCTTTGGCATTGGCTGCCAGATCCTTGCCCTTTGCTTTCCACTGCGCGCCCATGACGGATTTCCTTAAATGTGGTGGCGCCTGCTGGCGCCGGAAGATGGGGGATTCTAGGACGCCGCGCGTGCGGCCGACGGCGCCGTGCGCAAAAAGGTCAGGGCAATCACCCCTGCCAGGCCCTGGAACAAAATGATGGAGGCCACCGAGCCGCCCCAGGCCCAGCCCTCGTAGGCCAGCCCCGCCACCCAGGCGCCAGCGGCCCCACCGGCGTAATAGCTCAGGTAGTAAATGCCGGTGGCCAGCGAGCGGCCCTCGGTCACGCTGTCGGCAATATGGCCTATGGTGGCGGACTGGCAGATGAACACGCCGCAGGAGCTCAGCGCCAGACCCAGAATCACGGCCGCCAGAATGGGCAGCAGGGTGAGCAGCAAGCCGCAGGCCGACAGCACCAGCATGGCCAGCACCGATTTCAAAAAGCCGTGGCGGGCAATCTGGCGCCCGGCCAGAGGGGTTACCACCACACCCAGCAAATAGACACCAAACACATTGGCCAGGCCGGCGCTGCTCAGTGCAAACGGCGGCTCGGCCAGGTGCAGGTTGACGTAGGTAAAACTACCGACCAACGAGAACAGCACGCAAAAACCCAGGGCGCAGATGGCCAGGAAGCGGCGGTTGCGCAGGTGCGCAGCCAAGGTACGCAGAGCCGCGCCAATGTTGCGGTTGGCGACAAAGTGGCGCGAGGCCGGCAGGGCCCACAGCACCCATAGCGCACCCAGCAGGTTCAGCGCGGCCAGGGCCACATAGGCGCTGCGCCAACCCAGCACATCGCTCAGGTGGCCAGTTATAAAGCGCCCACAAAAGCCGCCCATGACGGTGCCGCCCACATAGGTGCTGGTCATGCGCACCACGCCTGCACCCTTGAATTCCTCCGACAGGTAGGCAATCAGCACCACCACAACGCCGGGCACGGCCAGGCCCTGCACAAAGCGCAGCAGCACGATGCTGTGCAGATCGGTAGCCAGCGCAATCAAGCCGGTGGGCAGGCACAGGGCAAAGAGCGCGCCGCACAGAATGCGCTTGCGCCCCAGCGCGTCAGAGAGCATGCCCATAAAGGGCGAGACCAGGGCGATGGCCAGCACCGTGGCACCCACGGTGGCGCCGGCTTGCAAGGGCGTGGCGTGGAAGTCGCGCATCACCAGCGGCAGCACGGCCTGCATGGAATACACGTTCAAAAAGGCGAAGAAGCCAATCACCCAAACCACCGGGCGCGAGGCCTGCGCGCCATCGCCCAGCAGCAGCAGGCGCAACCGGGCCCGGAGGCGGGTGCTTGGAGCGGCTTTGGAATCAGACATGGGCAGGCCTGCATGCTAACGCGCCCGCCCGGCGGCCCGACGCAGTGCCATCAGCAATAATCAGCGTCTTGCGTGGAAAGGGCCTATGGACCGTCTGATGTCAATGCGGGTGTTTCAAAAGGTCATAGACGAGGGTGGCTTTGCCGCAGCCGCCCGTGCGCTGGACCTGTCACCCGCCGTGGTGACGCGTCTGGTGGCCGATCTGGAGGAGCACCTGGGCGTGCGCCTCCTGCACCGCAGCACGCGCCGCCTCGCGCTCAGCGTGGCCGGTGAAAACTACCTGCAGCGCCTGCGCATCATCCTGCAGGACATTGACGAAGCCGACCAGGCGGTGAGCTCGCAGACCCATGAGCTGGCCGGCCTGCTGCGCATCCTGGCACCACCGGTGCTGGCCACGCATGTGCTGGCGCCGCTGATTGCGGGCTTCAGACAGCTGCACCCCAAGATCCTGCTGGACATCGAGGTGGCCTCCCACAAGGAGCCGCCGATTGAGGACTACGACATCACCCTGCTGCCCACGGCCGACAACTTCAACGGCGACGTGATCGCGCGCAAGGTTTCAACAACCGAGGCGGTTCTGGTCTGTGCACCGGCGTATTTAAAAGGTCGCACCCAGCCCTTCAAGCCCGAGGAGCTGGCCCAGCACGACATCCTGCGCCTCAAAACCGATGGCGCGCAGTCGCGCCTGTGGCGCCTCTTCAACGCCGAACACAACGATGTGGCGGTGGACGTGGCAGTGGAGCCCGGCCTGTGGGTCAACCACAGCGATACGCTGCTGCGTGCCACACTGGACGGCGCCGGCATCACCTCGGTGGCCGTGGACCTGGTTGCGCCCTACCTGATGCGCGGCGAACTGCTGCGCGTGCTGCGGCCCTGGATCGCCGGGCGGCTGACCTTGTATGCAGCCCTGCCCAGCCGCCA
Organism: Rhodoferax sp.; assembly: GCA_043758575.1. Classification (GTDB taxonomy): domain Bacteria; phylum Pseudomonadota; class Gammaproteobacteria; order Burkholderiales; family Burkholderiaceae_C; genus Allorhodoferax. The sequence goes on along the minus strand of JAYVNF010000232.1, from coordinate 7,265 downwards.
ATTCATCCCCGAGCGCAGCCGGGTGTTTCTGGACTACCTGGTGGAGCAGACGCGTATCCAGGTGCAGGCGGCTACCCTGGCTTGCAACGCCTGTTAGCGCAGCTGCAAAGCCTCGCTCTCGGGTTGCAGTTTGAACACGGCGACCGCTGACACCAGGGTGTGGGCCTGGGCACTGAGGTCGTTGGCAGAGGATGCAATTTCCTCCACCATGCTGGTATTGCGCTGGGTGACCTTGGCCATCTTGTCCAAAGAGTCCGAAACCTGGTCCACGGCTGCATTCTGGCTGTGCCCCGACTCCGATATATGGGCCACGATGTCGGTTACCCGTGCAATGGAACTGACAAGTTCCTCCATGGTTTTTCCCGCCCGGGCAACCAGAACGGTGCCGGTCTGTACCCGCCCCACGCTGGTGTTGATGAGCGCCTTGATTTCTTTGGCAGCACTCGCAGAACGACTGGCCAGTGCACGCACCTCGGTAGCCACCACGGCGAAGCCTCTGCCTTGCTCGCCGGCACGCGCCGCTTCCACGGCTGCGTTCAAAGCCAGGATATTGGTCTGAAAGGCGATGCCATCAATCACCCCGATGATGTCGCCGATTTTTTGGGACGAGGTATTGATGTCCTTCATGGTCTCCACGACTTCGGCTACCACCTGGCCGCCCATGGCAGCCACCGTGGAGGCCTGTTGCGCCATGCTGTTGGCCCGTTGCGCGTTGTCTGTGTTTTCCCGCACCGTAGAGCCCAGGCTGTGGGTGGCCTGGTGGGTCTGCTCCAGCAGGCTGGCCTGCTGCTCGGTGCGGTCGGATAGTTCCATGTTGCCCTGTGCAATTTCCCCGCTGGCGTTTGCCAAGCGGTCTGCGCTGTTGCGCACTTCCGAAACCACATGGCCCAGGCTCTTCTGCATTTCATGCAGTGCCCTGAGCATCTCCGCCATCTCGCTTTGGCCACTGTAGTCGATGGCCTCGCTCATGTTGCCGGTTGCCACGCGTTTGGCAATGGCGACTGCCTGGCGTATCGGGCCTGTGATGGCACCTATCAACAGCCAGGCAGCCGCCAGCGTGGCCGCAATGGCCATGGTCACGGCCATGCCAAAGCTGCGAATGCTCCACTGGTAGCGGCTGTTGGCCTGCTGGAATTCTGCGCCGGAGTGGTCAAGCTGAATCTGCTCCAGATTGTTGACCTGTTTGCCCATCAGGTTGACGAAATCGTTCAGGTCCAGGGCCACCAGGCTGGTACGCATGCGGTCCTTTTTGGACAGGGCGTCCAGCAGTTCGGTGATCGCTGGCGCCATTTTTTGGGCCACCGCGGTAGCTGCATGCAGGGCCTGAATGTCTTTCTCACCTGTGGCGGCGACGGACAATTCTTTCCAGTGTTCGTTGATTTCATCGCTTGCCTTGATCACCTCCTGGTGCGTTTGCTCCGGTGCGCCGCGACCCAGCGAAATTTGATTGGCCTTGAAGGCTATGTCTGCATACAGGTCGGCCAGCTTCTTGAGATGCTCCAAGGGCACCAGTCTTTGTTGGTAGAGCGTTTCAAGGGCCTGGTTGGAGTCCCTGGATATGTAGGTTGCCAACAGGGCAATGGCGGAGACCACGGCGATGAGCGCAGCGCAGCCCACCAGCAATAGCGTCGATATTTTTATGTTCTGTAGGCGCATCACTCGAAACCTTTCAATGGTCGGCGGAGTCCAACTGAGGGCATTGTATAAATAAACCAATTTGATTTATTTAGGTGTTTACACCGATTCCGCCGGCATCGCGCAGGCAACCACACTGATTTGCATGGCCTGCGGGGCCGCGCCGGTGGGGTGCGCCCTCGCATGTCCCTACCAGTGCAAGGACGCTATGGTGTGCATACGATGCGGGGCCGCAGTGTTGACGGCACGCGGTTTTCTTGGCTTCACGCACTTCCTAGAGGTACCCGAATGAAACGCTTATTTTCTGCACTGGCAACGGCTGCTTTCCTGGCCTGCTCTGCCGTATCCACCACCGCCCTGGCCGAGGCGCCCATGGTCAAAACCCAGGCGCCCGGTTATTACCGCCTGATGGTGGGCGACTTTGAAGTCACCGCCCTCTCGGACGGCACCGTCAAGCTGCCCATGCTCAAGCTCTTGACCGACACCAGTCCCGAAAAAGTAGCGGCCGCGCTCAAGGCCGGTTACCTCAAGGAAATGGTGGAGACCTCAGTCAACGCCTACCTGGTCAACACCGGCAGCAAGCTGGTGCTGATAGACACCGGTGCGGCCGGGCTGTTCGGTCCGACGCTGGGCAATATGCTGGGCAACTTGAAGGCAGCCGGCTACAAGCCCGAGCAGGTCGATGAAATCTACATCACGCACATGCACCCCGACCATGTGGGCGGCCTGATGGAGCAGGGGGCACTGGCATTTCCCAATGCGGTGCTGCGCATAGACAAGGCCGACACCGATTTCTGGCTGAGCGTGGACAACATGAATGCCGCACCAGAAGGTGCCAAGGGCTTTTTCCAGGGCGCCATGGCGTCCGTCACCCCCTATGTCGCAGCTGGCAAGCTCAAGAGCTTCACGGGTGGCACCGAGCTGCTGCCCGGCATCCGTTCGCAATCCGCCTACGGCCACACCCCTGGGCACACGACCTATGTGGTGGAGAGCAAGGGCGAGCGGCTGGAGCTGTGGGGCGATCTGATGCACGTCGCCGCCGTGCAGTTTGAAGACCCCACCGTGACCATCCAGTTTGATACCGACAGCAAGGCCGCCACTGCAGCGCGCAAGGCCGAGTTCGCCGCGGTGGCCCAAAGCGGCAGCCTGGTAGGCCTGGCACACGTTGCCTTCCCGGGCCTGGGCCATCTGCGCGTCGCCACCGCTGGCACAGGATATGTGTGGGTGCCTTTGAACTACTCTTCGCTGAAGTAGGGCACTGCGTGTGCTGTCGTACAGAACACAGGGGCGCATTTCACTAAGCTCCATTGGTAGTCACCAAGGATTCCAAATGAAATACACCCTCCCCCTGTTTGCTGTCGTAGCCGCCCTGAGTCTGGTCGCTTGCGAGCAGCGCCCCGCCGTCATCACCGTACCCGCGGCACCTGTGGCCGTGCCCGGCCCTGCTGGCCCAGCGGGTGCTACCGGGGTCACTGGCAATACCGGAAACACCGGTAGCGCTGGCGGCACTGGAGCCACGGGCGACACCGGTGCCACCGGTAACACGGGCAAAGCCGGAGACGGCACCACCATCATCGTGATGCCGCCGGCTTCAGCACCTGCGAATTGATGGACTGCCAGGCTCAGGCCACTTTGCTGTGGGCAACTTGCAGTGGATAGGCGCCGATAGCCGCCGCATCAAGCACCACAATCTCCACCGTCGTGCCGTCGGCAGCGTAAGAGATGTGGGTGTTCCAGTCTTGTGACACTTCGCGGGTAATCGGCTTGTCGGACAGGCGCATCACCAGGATGTCGTCTTCGTCGTAATACGTGGTTCGCATGGGCTAGCCCTCCGGTGTGAAATCGTGCATCACGGTCTTCACGATAACAGCATCTTCCAAAACCAGCACGGCGCAAACCAGGTTGTCGGCACGGCCTGCCAGGTGCTTGTAAGCCCACAGGTGATCGACATCCTTGAACCGTGTATCGCCAGTGTCAATTACTTCCAGCAGTTCGGCATCCGATATACCGCGCTCCACCATGCGAATCACCGCGTGACGGGTCAGGATGACGGGTCGGTTGAAGCGTTGGCTGTGCATTAATTTATTCTAGTGAATAACTTCCAATGCACAGCGCTGGAACGTAAGCGGCAGGCCAATGGCTGGGCAGTCGCAAGAGCTGCCGTACAGGCTGCAGCTGCAAAAACCCTAAACCGCCTCCGGCATTCCACTCGCCAGCGAACGCGCAATCGCCAGGCCAATGCGCGTGGCTTCCAGCGCATCCGACAGCGTGAGCGTCAAGGGAGTCTCGCCGCGGCAGGCTGCCACAAAGGCTTTCATCTCGGCTGCAAAGGCAGCTTCAAAGCGCTCGTAAAAGTCTTTCAGCACCGCATGGCGCACGCCGTGCTGGTCGCTCTTGACGACGCGGTTGGCGGCGGCATGCTCGCCGATCAGGAGCTTGCCGGCTGTGCCAATGACTTCGGTGCTGGTCTCGTGTCCGTGGGCCATGGTGCGCGAGGCGTAGAGGACGGCCTTGGCGCCGCCTTCGAACTCCACCACCGCAATGCCGTTGTCCACATCACCGCAGGCGGCCAGGCCGGGGTGCAGGGCGATGGTACCGGTGGCGAAGGCGCGCAGGGCCTTGGGGCGGCCCAGCATCCAGCGCGCCAGGTCGATGTCGTGCACGCTGCAGTCCATGAAGATGCCGCCTGAGGTGGGGGCGAACTTCACGAAAAAACCTTCGGGGTCATTCTGGTCGCAGGTCTGTGAGCGCACCAGAAAGGGCTTGCCGATTTCTCCAGCGGCCACCGCCTGTTGGGCCGAGAGGTAGCTGGGGTCGAAGCGGCGCACAAAGCCGACCATGGCCACCTGGCCTGGATGCTGCTCTGCTTCTGCGAGCACACGTTCGCAGTCGGGCACGTTCAGGGCCAGGGGCTTTTCCACGAACACGTGCTTGCCGGCCTTGAGCGCGGCAATGGTTTGGTCCGCATGCAGATTGGTCGGGGTGACCAGCACCACGGCGTCCACGTTTTTGTCTTGCAGCAGGCTGTCCAGGTCGTTGTAGATGCTGGCCACACCGAGTTGGTCACGGGCATAGGCGCGCTCGGCCTCCACTGGGCTGCAGGCCGCCACCAGTTTGCAGTTGGGCGTGTTGAAGGCCAGGGCGGCGGCGTGGCGCTGGCCCAGACGGCCCAGGCCGGCGATGCCCACACGCAGGGCGCCGGCCGGCAGGGCCGTAGTTGTTGTCACACCCATGGTCAGAACACCACCGCTTGGCCGCTGTTGGCGCTTTGGGTAGCGGCATCGGCCAGCTTTTGCGCGGCGACACCGTCGGCCACGGTGGTCTTGAAGGCGGCACCGGTCTGCAGGCACTCAAAGAAGTGGGCGATTTCCAGACGGTAGGCGGCGGCGTAGCGCTGCAGGAAGAAGGCTTCGGGCTTGTCGGCGGTGATGCCATTGGCATTCCACTGCACCACCTCGGTGGGCGTGTGGTTGCCGCATTGCAAGAGGCCGGTGGAGCCCAGCACCTCGAAACGCTGGTCGTAGCCGTAGGCGGCACGCCGGGTGGTGTTGATCTGGCAGATACGGCCCTTTTTCGTGCGGATGCTCACGGCGGTGCTGTCGTAATCGCCCAGGGCCTTGATGGCCGGGTCGGTCTGCACCGAGGCGGTGGCGCTGAGCCACTCGGCCTCGTCACCATCGCTGCACAGAATCCAGCGGAACACGTCCAGGTCGTGGATCAGCATGTCGCGAAAGATGCCACCCGAGGCCTTGATGTATTCGGCCGGAGGCGCGCCGGGGTCGCGGCTGGTGATGATGAGCATTTCGGGGTTGCCAATTTCACCGGCCAGCAAACGGCGGCTGGCGTCGTTGAAGGTGGGATCAAAACGGCGCTGAAAGCCGATCATGCAGGACACGCCTGCCGCCTTGACGGCTTCGCCGCAGGCGATGGCGCGTGGCACCGACAGGTCCACCGGCTTTTCGCAGAAGATGTGTTTGCCAGCCGCGGCGGCGCGGGTGATCAGGTCGCTGTGGGTGTCGGTGGAGGAACAGATGGCCACGGCGTCGATGCTCTTGTCGGCCAGCACGGCCTCAATGGTGGAGACTTCGGCGCCCAGCTTTTGCGCCAGGTCGGCAGCGGCTGCGGGCACCGGGTCGCAGACGTATTTCAGCTGTAAGCCGCTGAGCGCGGCCAGGTTGGTGGAGTGGATGCGACCGATGCGGCCGGCGCCAAATACTGCAACGTTTTTCATGGAAATCCTCAGGTCTCGGGGGTTTTGAAGGGGCGCTACCGAAGCGGCGACCCAGCGACTATAGGGGCTCTTGGCACAAATGAAAAGAATTTTCCAACATTTTTTACATTTGAACTTGGTTTCAATTAGACTGCACGGAAGTGATCAAATTTGATCAATAAAAGAGCTGTGGCGCGGGCCGATTTTCCCTACAGTTGCCCTCTGTTTCGAGCCCCCTTTTCAGCCCTGTTACCGGAGACCCGCATGACCCAGACCATCCACTTTTCTATCAACCGCATCAGCGCCCCGCGCATCGCTTTTAGCGAGTTCGCCGCCCTCAGCCAGCGCCTGGGCGTGTCTGCCATTGAAATCCGCAACGACCTGGCCGGCGTGGAAATGGTGGACGGCGCACCGGCCAAGGACATTGGCGCGATTGCCAAAGCCCACGGTCTGACCATCCGCTCCATCAACGCGCTGCAGCGCTTCGAGCAGTTTGACGCCACCCGCGCCGCCGAGGCGCGCGACATGATTGCCTACGCCGTGGCCTGCGGTGCCGAAGCCCTGGTGCTGTGCCCCACCAACAGCCTGCGCGATGCCCGCACACCTGAGCAACGCCACGCCGACCTGGTGCAGGCCTTGAGCGCGCTGAAACCCATGCTGGAAGAGGCCGGCCTGATCGGCCTGATCGAGCCCCTGGGCTTTGAAGAGTGCGCGGTGCGCCGCAAGTCGCAAGCGGTGCGCGCTATCCAAGAGCTGGGCGACAGCAGCACCTTCCGCCTGGTGCATGACACCTTCCACCACCACCTGGCCGGCGAAGGCCTGTTCTTCCCCGAGTACACAGGGCTGGTCCACATCTCCGGCGTCGAAGACACCACCCTGGCTGCGTCACAGATGCGCGACGGCCACCGCGTGCTGGTGGGCGCGGCCGACCGCCTGGGCAATGCGGCGCAGCTCAACACCCTGTTCAATGCGGGTTACACGGGATACGTCTCCTTCGAGCCCTTTGCCGAAGAGATTGCCGCGGCCACCGACATCGAGCAGCGCCTGACCTCCAGCATGGCCTATCTGCGCAGTGCAGTGGCAGCGGTGGCGCAGGGCGAGGCGCAGGCAGCTTAAAACATGGCCGGGCCAGGCATGCGTCGCAAAAGCACGCCGCGCCTGATCGACATTGCCGAGGCCGCCGGCGTCGGCATTGCCACGGTCAACCGCGTGCTCAACGACAGCGGCAAGGCCTCGGCCACCACCCGCGAGAAGGTGATTGCAGCAGCGCGCCAGCTGGGTGCGCGGCGGCTCATGCCCGAGGTGCACCGGGGCCTGACGCGCTTTGATTTCGTCTTTGCGCGCAGCCCCACACCGTTTTTTCAAAGGCTGGAGCTGTCCCTCAAGCGCCAGGTGCAGCTGCTGGACCGGCGCATTGCCG
>JAYVNF010000231.1:0-5077 GCA_043758575.1 Rhodoferax sp. | reverse complement strand
TGATGAGCGCCGCGTCGCTTTGCAGGCGCAGGGCAAAGCGGATCTGGCTGCCGTGTGGCGACTCGTTTTGCTGGCGCTGCAGCACCGGCAAGATATCTGGGTGTTCATGGGCCAGCAGGCTGATGGGCACCACGCGCCGCGGTCCTATGACCAGGCCCTTGCCACCCAGGAAGCGCACCTCGCTGTCACCGCCTAGGCCAATCGAATAGACCTTGACCGCCTCTACCATGGGGCGCCAGTCGCCAATCAGGGCGCCGTCCACGCTGAGCTCGGGGCGGCCGTTGCGCACCACGGCAATGTCGGTGGTGGTGCCACCCATGTCGGCCACGATGGCGTTTTGCACGCCGCTCAAAGCGCAGGCGCCAATCACACTGGCGGCAGGACCTGAGAGCACGGTGCCCACCGGGCGCTCCAGCGCGCTGTGCGCATTGATCAAGGTGCCGTCGCCCTTGACGATCATCAGCGGTGCGTCAATGTGGCGCAGCGCCAGGGTGCGCTGCACCGAATCAATCAGGGCCTTCACATGCGAGACCATGCGTGCGTTCAGCGCCACCGTCATGGCCCGGCGCGGCGCACCCAGGCTGCTGGCCAGCTCATGGCCGCAGGTGACAGGCTTGTCGCAGAGTTGCTTGACCCAGGCGCGCAGCTGCAGCTCGTGCTGCGGGTTGCGTACGGCAAAGCTGGCGGAGATGGCAAAGGCGCTCACACGCGGCGCGTGTTTCACGATCGCCGCCTTGGAGGCTTCTTCATCCAGCAGCGCGATGGCGTTGCCCCCGGCATCGTGGCCGCCCGGCAGCGACACAATCGCCTCAGCCCCCAGCAACTCCAGCATGCCGCTGGCCTTGATCTGCGCTGCGTCGTAGCCGGCCAGCAACACACACACCGGCGAGCCTTTTCCTTCCACAACCGAGTTGGTGGTCAGCGTGGTGGACAGCGAGACCAGCGTGACCTGGTTCAAGGCCTCTTGCGGCAGCTTGTCCAGGGCCCCGCCTATGCCCACAGCCAGGTCAAAGCGCGTGGTCAGGCTCTTGGCGGCGGCGATGACCTGTTTGGCCTCGTCCAGCAAGACGGCATCGGTAAACGTGCCGCCGGTATCAATGCCTAAAAAATAGCTGGAGGACAAGGGCTTCAGGATCCGGCCTCGCACAGCCACTTGAACAAATACTCCGCAAAGCTGCGCCGCACCGTGATCTCGTAGCTTTGCTCGGCCTGCAGGCAGTAGAGCACCACATTGGCCTTGGAAATATGCGACTGCGCCAGCGATCCGGCAGGAAAGGAGCGCGCATGCAAATCCAGCGGGCAGCCGCGCGACAGCAAATCGGCCGCGGCCGCACCTTGCAGTGACAGGGTGATGCTGCCACTGCCCATGGCCACTACGGAAAAATGCTGGCCGGCCAGGGCCGCACGCAGGGCCGCTTCCAGGGCGTCGCCCTGGCCACCGGGCGCTTTGAGCAGCCACTCGTCCGGGCCCAACCAGAACAGCTGCTTGGCATTGCCCACGCTGGCGCCATTGGCCAATACCGGCAGGGCCAGGCCACAGGCCTGCTGCACGGCCTGCACAAAAGCCGGGTCGGCCGCGTTGCCGCGCAGGGTCAGCATGTCCATTAATGGGACTTCGCCCAGCAGGCAGCTGCGGCCATCCACGCTGAGTTCGCGTTTGCCCAGTCCGGCAATACCCACCAGGGGGCTCTCAAGGGTCACATTAGTCATGGTGGTGTTTTCCTTCGGGGTCATAGAACACCGGGCTGGTGATGGTGGCCGCCACATGGCGGCCGTCACTGAGTGCGGCGTAAATCGTCTGGCCCATCTTCTGTTGGCCGTCACGCACCACCGCCATGGCGATGGAGCGCTTCAGCGTGGGGCTGAAGTAGCTGGAGGTCACGTGGCCGATCATGGGCACGGAGTTGGCGACCGTGGGGACATGGATTTGCGCCAGGGCGGTCAGCTGCGCACCTTCGGGCAACACGGTTTGCGCGTCATCGGTGAGCAGGCCCACCAGCTGCTTGCGGTTGGCGCTGTTGGTGTGGCTGCGCGCCAGCGAGCGGCGGCCCAGGAAGTCCTTGGTCTTGGAGACCATGCCGCCCATGCCCAGGTCGTGCGGAGTGATCGAGCCGTCGGTGTCCTGGCCGACAATGATGTAGCCCTTCTCGCCGCGCAGCACGTGCATGGACTCGGTTCCGTAGGGCGTGATGTTGAAGGCTTCACCGGCGTTCATCAGCGCCTTCCAGACCTGCGCACCGGCATGGCTGGGCACGTTCACCTCAAACGAGAGTTCGCCCGAGAAGCTGATGCGCATGATGCGCGCCTTGATGCCGGCCACAGTCCCTTCGCGGTAGCTCATGAAGGGGAAGGCGGCGGCCGACAGGTCCACGTCCTGGCAGACTTTTTCCACCACGGCGCGGCTCTTTGGGCCGACCACCGCAAAGGTGCTCCACTGGTCGGTGACGGTGGTCATATAGACCTTCATCTCGGGCCATTCGGTCTGTACCCAGCGCTCCATCCAGCTCAGCACGCGGGCGGCGCCACCGGTGGTAGTGGTCATGAGGAAGCGGTCTTCGGCCAGACGCACGGTGACACCGTCGTCAAACACCATGCCGTTTTCATCCAGCATCAGGCCGTATCTGGCCTTGCCCACTTCCAGCTTCAGCCAGGGGTTGGTGTACAGCCAGTTCAAGAGCTTGGCAGCGTCCGGGCCCTGGATGTCGATCTTGCCCAGGGTGGATGCATCCATGATGCCGACGCCGGAGCGCACGGCCAGCACTTCGCGGTTCACCGCAGCGTGCATGTCTTCGCCCGGCTTGGGGAAGTACCAGGGGCGCTTCCACTGGCCCACGTCTTCAAACGGTGCACCGGCGGCCACATGGTGGGCGTGGGCGCTGGTCTTGCGTTCCGGATCAAACAGCTCGCCACGCTCCAGACCTGCGAACAGGCCAAAGCTGATGGGCACGTAGTTGGGGCGGAAGGTGGTGGTGCCCACCTGCGGAATGGTCTTGCCCATGGCGCGCGCGGCCAGGGCCATGCCGTTGATATTGCCTAGCTTGCCCTGGTCGGTGCCAAAGCCCATGGCGGTGTAGCGCTTGATGTGCTCGATGGACTCAAAGCCTTCGCGGATGGCCAGCTCGATGTCGGCGGCGCCCACGTCGTTTTGCCAGTCCACAAAGGCCTTGGCACGGCGCGAGACTTTTTCACCGGTCTCGGCAATCCAGAAGGGGACTATGGCTTCGTTGGAGGGTTCGACCACGCTGTAGCGGGTTTCGGTCGCAACAAAACCGGCTTGCGTGGCAGCGGCCGTGCCGGCGCGGCTGGCTTCTGCCATGGTGTTGTTCAAGGTGCCGGTGGCGTTGCAGGCGCCCACGCTGAACTGGCCCGGCATGGCTGCACCCGGCTTGAAGCATTCCAGCGCGTCGCTCCACAGGGCCCGTCCGCCGCTGTGCGAATACAGGTGAATGGCAGGGTTCCAGCCACCGGACATGCCCACCGCGTCCACACTGAGGGTGCGGCGCTGGCCGTTGGCCTTGTCGCCCACTTGCTGCACCACCGTCACCGAGGTGACCATGGCGCCGCCATCGGCCTGCACCGGCACATAGCCGCGCAGCACTTCGATGCCGGCGTCATGCGCTTTTTGCGTCAGGCCGCCGACAACTGAATGACCGGCCCGCACATCGACCACGGTGACTGCGGCACCGGCTGCCTTCAGGGTCATGGCATCGCCATAAGCCATGTCGTTGTTGGTCAGCAGCACAATCTTCTTGCCCACCAGCACGCCATACAGCTGCGCATAGTCGGCCAGGGCGCTGGAGAGCATGATGTTGGGCAGGTCGTTGTTGCCAAACACCATGGGGCGCTCATGCGCACCGGTGGCCAGCACCACCTGCTTGGCGCGCACGCGCCACAGGCGCTCGCGGAAACCCTTTCGCTCTGCCAGTGGCAGATGGTCTGTCAGCGACTCGCGGATGGTTAAAAAGTTGTGGTCGTGGTAGCCGAAGACCACGCTGCGTTTCAGGATTTTGACGGTCGGCAGGGTTGCCAGTTCGGCCTCGGCCTTCTTCACCCATTCGACGGCGGGCATGCCGTCAATGGTTCCCTGCAGGCGGTGGGCGGTGCCGCCCAAGGTGTTCTGCAATTCGGCCAGGATGACGCGGGCGCCGCTGCGGCCCGCTGTCAGGGCTGCGGCCAGACCGGCGACGCCACCACCGGCAATCAATACGTCGCAATGCGTGTTCTGGTGGATGTAACGCGCTGTGTCCTCCACCTCGGGCGAGGCACCCAGGCCGCCGGATTTGCGAATGAAACGTTCGTAAAACAGCCAGGCCTTGGCCGGCCACATAAAGGTCTTGTAGTAAAAACCGGCAGGGAACAGGAAGGAAAAATTGCGGTTGATGCTCAAGGCGCGCGACAGCGCATTGGGCCAGGGGTTGACCGCCTCGGACTGCAGGCCTTCATAGACCTCGACTTCGGGCATCTTGGCGTTGGGAATCGTGTTCTTGCCGGACTCCAGCTGCACCAGGGCCGAGGGCTCTTCGATGCCGCTGGTGATGATGCCGCGCGGGCGGTGGTACTTCCAGGAGTGCGAGAGCACGCTCTCGCCGGCGGCCAGCAGGGCCGAGGCCAGGGTGTCGCCTTGAAAAGCCTGGTAGCTGCGGCCGTTGAACTGGAAGGAAACTTTTTTGGTGCGGTCTATGCGCGCGCCCAAGGTGGAAATACGGCTGGCGCTCACGCTTGGCCTCCTGTCGTAGCGGCGGGTGCGGCCGGCGTGTTTTCAGAAAGGTGCGCCGCAGGCGCATCGGGGTTCTCACCCACTTTGTAAAACTTGCTGAACTGGTAGCTCACGGTGTGGCGCTCGGCATTGAACCAGCGGCGGCAACCGGCTGCATGCAGCCACTGCTCGCGGTGCAGGCCCTTGGGGTTCTTGCGCATGAACAGGTAGTCGCCCCACTGTTCGTCGGTGAGGGCATCGGTATCCAACGGGCGGGCAATGTGCGCTTCGCCACCGCAGGTGAATTCGCTTTCGGCGCGGGGGCCGCAATAGGGGCAGGTAATTTGAAGCATTTTTATAGTCTCAGTGCGCGACGGCAGC
>JAYVNF010000230.1:0-5084 GCA_043758575.1 Rhodoferax sp. | reverse complement strand
GCATTATTGCAAGCTTGCGCCAGCGCAAACGGGCACCAAAAGAATGCACGGCTTAAGGGTTTGTCCGCAAGGCACCTCTAGCGGAATGCGCTATCTTGCTTTCATTCAGGCGCGCATCTTGCATATGCGTGTCTGTGTGTTTTCGATTCTTCACCTATAGAAAGCTCGCTTTATGAAATTCAAGTTCAAGTTGCTGTCTCTGTCGATTGCCGCCATAACCCTGTCCCTGGGTGCCATCGGCACCGCGCAAGCTGAAGATTTGCTGGTCAAGATCGGCCACACCGGCCCGCTCTCGGGCTCCAACGCCTTTGCCGGCAAGGACAATGAAAACGGCGTGCGCATGGGCGTGGATGAAGTCAACGCCAAGAAGATGATGGTGGGCGGCAAGACACTGAAGTTTGAACTGGTGTCCGAAGACGACCAGTGCGATCCCAAGGCCGGTGTGGCCGTGGCGCAAAAAATGGTGGATGCCGGCATCAAGTACGTGATGGGCCCGTATTGCTCCGGTGTGGCGATTCCCGCCTCCAAGATTTACAACGAAGGTGACGCCATTCTGTCCACCGTGGGCAGCAACCCCAAGGTCACCATGGGCGGCTACAAGAGCGTGTTCCGCGTCATCGCTGGCGACAACCTGATTGGCAGCAGCATGGCCCAGTACGCCTTTGGCGCACTCAAGGCCAAGACCGCTGGCGTGATCGATGACCGTACCGCCTTCGGCCAGGGCCTGGCCGAAGAGTTCGTCAAGGAAGCCAAGGTGCTGGGCCTGACCATCGTCGGCCAGGAATACACCACGGACAAGTCCACCGACTTCAACGCCATTCTGACCACCATGAAGTCCAAGGCCCCGGACGTGATCTTCTACGGCGGCTATGCCGGCCAGGCCGGCCCCATGACCAAGCAGATGAAGGGCCTGGGCATCAAGTCCAAGCTGCTGGGTGGTGACGCCATCTGCGTGGCCGAAACCGGCAAGCTCGCTGGCGACGCTGCCAACGACACGGTTTTCTGCGCCCAGGGTGGCGCCATTCTGGACAAGGTGGCAGCAGGCCCGGCCTTCAAGGAAGCCTACAAGAAGCGCTTCAACCAGGACCCCGATGCCTACGCCGCTTCCTTCTTTGACCAGACGATGTTTGTGGCCACCACCATGGCCAAACTGGGCACCACCGACTCCACCAAGGTCAGCGCCGAGCTGCACAAGGCCAGCTACAAGGGCATAGTCACCACCTACGCCTATGACGACAAGGGCAATTTGCAAAAAGCGCCCATCACCGTCTACACCTTCAAAGCCGGCATGCCCACACCGGTGCAATAAGGCAGAAGCGCACAGGCGCTGGCACACAGGGCAGCGCTTGCAAAGGCCGCTGCCCTTTTTTTCACCATGTGCCCATAGAGCGCAGCGCGGCGGTGGCCCCAGGAAGGGGCGATTGCGGGTACCATGTACGGGTGTGCGGCTACCTGGGGGCTGCACCTTAAAATAAATTGGCTTTCAACAGGGTGAGGCAGCGTTGGCAGAACTCCATTCAGCGATCCATTGGCGGGCATAGCGTGACAACTATCCAGTCCGACCAAGACATCCGCAACCGCTTGATGGTGGCGCGCCTGCCCGCGATGCCGCAAATCCTGCTCAAGCTGCTGGAGTTGTGCCAGAGCGATGGTGCCGGTATGGCCGAGATGGCGAAGCTGATTGCCAACGATGCTGGCATGACGGTCAAACTCCTGAACGTGGCCAACAGCGCTGCCTACAACCGCGGCGGGCAAAAAGCCGGTTTGCTGCAGGCGCTGAGCGTCATGGGCTCGGACATGATCAAGACCCTGGTCATAGGCGAATCCGTGCTGCAGGCCTTCAACGGCTTTGCCGGCAGCGCCAACACCGATTTACGCAGATTCTGGAAACACGCACTGAGCACCGCCGTCATGGCGCGCGAGATCGCGCGGGCGCTGGACTATGCGCAGTCCGAAGAAGCCTACTTGGCCGGCCTGCTGCATGACGTAGGCCGCCTGGCCCTGCTGGCCGCAGCTCCTGAAGACTATGCCCTGAATTTCCAGGCCGATGACAACGAAGAGCTGTGCATCGCCGAAACCCGCACCCTGCAGATGACGCACCTGGAGTCCGGCGCCTGGGTGGTGGAGCGCTGGAACCTGGACTCCTTCATGGCCGACGCCATCCTCTACCACCACGAGCCGGTGGCGCGGGTGGACGGTGCCCATGCGCTGATCCGCATCGTGCACCTGGCGCACCAGCTCGCCAACCACGATATGGCGCAGCCCCTGGCGGCCGATGCCGGTGCGCTGTGCAAGCTTTCCAACGACGAGTTGCTGACCATCTGCCAGGGTGCCGCGGTGCAGGTGCAAAAGGCTGCCAGCTACCTGGGGATTGACCTCTCCGGTGTGGAAAACGCGCCGCCCATCCAGGCGGTGGTGCCGCTTCCGAAGGTGGATGTGGCCCAGCAACGTCTGAGCGACGAAGTGCGCAACATGACACTGACCACCGAGCTGGGCCAGAGCTTTGCCCGCCAGAAAGACGAGGCGCAGCTGCTCAAGCTGGTGCGCCAAAACGCACAAGTGCAGTTCAACCTGGAAGAGCCGGCGGTTTTTTTGCTGGCTGCCAACGGCCAGACCCTGAGCGGCGCGTCCATGGCCGAGCGGCACCAGCGGCTGGCCGATTTTTCGGTACCCTTAAGCGCAGCTGGCGCCATGGCCGAGGCGGTGATACAGAAAAAACTGGCCTTTGTGGGCCGCAAAACCGGCCTGCTCAGCCTGGCCGAGGAACAGTTGCTGCGCATTTTCAATACCGACTTTCTGCTCTGCCTGCCGATGGTGTCCGGTGGCCAGTGCCTGGGCCTGTTGCTGGGTGGGGTGCCGGCCTGGCAGCTGCCCGAGCTGCAGCGCCGCGAGCGTTTCTTGCTGGCCTTTGCGGCACAGGCGGCCACCGCCCTGCAGGCCATTGGCCGCGGTAGCAGTGCTGGCGCTGAAGCTGAAGTTGATCAGCGCATCAGTGCCGTGCGCGAAGAACAGCGCGAGAGTGCCCGCCGTGTCGTGCATGAGGTCAACAACCCGCTGGCCATCATCAAGAACTACCTGGAAGTGCTGGACGACAAACTGGCGCGCCAGGAGCCGGTGCAGGGCGAGATCGGTGTGCTGCACGAAGAGATAGACCGCATTGGCAACATCATGGGTGAGTTCGTGGAGGCCGCGCCGGCGCTGCAGCAGGGCACGGCCGAAATCAACCAGACCGTGGGCAAGCTGGTGAAACTGGTGCGCGAAAGCAAGTTTTTGCCCGCCACGGTGGAGCTGGTGGTGCGCCTGGCGCCGCAGAGCTGCGAGATCGAGGGCTCGGCCGACACCCTGAAACAGATTCTGCTGAACCTGGTGAAAAACGCGGTGGAAGTCATGCCCAAGGGCGGTCGCATTGAAATCGTCAACAGCGGCCAGGTACAGCGCAAGGGCCGCTACTTTTACGCCCTGTGTGTCAACGACAACGGCCCGGGCATCCCCAATGAGCACCGCAGCAAGCTGTTCACACCGGTGAAAAGTTCCAAGCCAGGCAGCAACCGCGGCATTGGCCTGAGCATCGTGCACGGCCTGGTGAAGAAACTGGGTGGAACCATAGACTGCGTCAGCACCACCACCAACGGCACCATGTTTGAAATTTGCCTGCCCGTTCCCGGTGCACCTGCCGTGCCCGTGTCGAGCGCCTCCTTGCAAGACTTTGCCTGAGCCGGATACCGAATAGAGCCGCGCCCCATGTTTGTTCCTGAATCCAACGTCACCGAACTGCTGCCTCAGGTCTTGCTGGTGGATGACGAGCCGCGCATGCTCAGCAGCCTGCACGCCCTGCTCAGCGGGCGCGGTTACGCGCTGACCTGTGCCCTGGGCGGGCGCGAGGCGTTGGACCAGCTCAGCCGCAGCCGCTTTGAACTGGTGATCCTGGACCTGAACATGCCGGAGGTGAGCGGCCACGACGTCATGGACTTCATGAACACGCGCTACCGTGGCGTGAACGTGATTGTGACCAGCGGCGCCAGCGAAATCGACGCCGCCATCGGTGCCATCCGCCGCGGTGCCTACGGCTATTTGCGCAAACCCTATCCGCGCGAAGAGCTGCTCAAGACGGTGGACAACGCCTTGCAGCAAAGCCGCCTGCAGGCCGAAAACGAACGCATTGCCCGGCGCCTGGAGAGTTCCGAGAAAACCTACCGCTACCTGGTGGACAGCTCGCCCGACATCATCTTCACGCTGGACCACGAAGGCCGCTTCAGCTTTGTCAACGACCGGGTCCAGCAAATGCTGGGCTTTGCGCGCGAGGAGCTGATCAACAAACACTATTCGATGCTGGTGCACGAAAGCGACATCGAGCGCGCCAACTACGTTTTCAACGAAGGCCGTGGCGAGATCCGCCAGTCGCGAAACGTGGAGCTGCGCCTGAACATGAAGCGCTCCGAGGGCGACACGCGCATCTTTAGTATCGAACTGGTGACCATAGACCTGGGCGCGCGGCCCATGGGCGGCGGCGTGGACCTGCAGCGGCGCCGCCTGTTGGGCATTTACTGTGTGGCCCGCGATATCACCGACCGCAAGCGCGCCGACGAGCAAATCACTTACCAGGCCTACCACGACATCCTGACCGACTTGCCCAACCGCGCACTCTTCAATGACCGCCTGGGTCTGGCACTGCTGCAGGCCAGGCGCAACGAGAATTTGCTGGCGGTGATGTTCATCGACCTGGACCGCTTCAAGGTGGTCAACGACACCTTTGGCCACGGCACCGGCGACGGCCTGCTGCAGCAAGTGGCGCTGCGCCTCAAGGCCTGTCTGCGCCGCTGCGACACGCTCTCGCGCATCGGCGGTGACGAGTTCACCGCCGTGCTGCCCGAACTTACCGGCCGCCAGGACGCGGTCCTGATCGCAGAGAAATTTGTTGAGTGCCTGCGCCTGCCCTTTGACCTGGCCGGCCAGCCGGTGCACGTGTCCGCCAGCATCGGCGTCTCCTTGTACCCGGCCGACGGCGAGTCGCTGGACGCGCTGGTGCGCAGTGCCGACATGGCCATGTACCACATGAAGTCGTCGGGCAAGAATGGCTATGCCTT
>JAYVNF010000229.1:0-1540 GCA_043758575.1 Rhodoferax sp. | reverse complement strand
GCGGCGGCCAAGCGCGTGTTCGAAGTGATGATGGAGATGGGCAAGATTGACATTGCGGCGATTGAGGTGGCGCGGCGCGGCTGACGCCTCCCCAAGCTTCAGCGTCCGCGCTTCTTGTTGCGGTACTGGTCGGCGATCACCGCCGCCACAATGATGGCGCCCTTGACCATCTCCTGGTAGTAGGCGTCGATGCGGATGAAGGTAAAGCCCGACATCATCACGCCCAGGATCAGCACGCCAATCACGGTGCCGGTGATACGGCCCAGGCCACCGACCAGCGAGGTGCCGCCAATCACCACCGCGGCAATCGCATCCAACTCGTACATCACGCCCATGCCGGACTGGCCGGAGATGGCACGCGCCGCCGTCACGCTGCCGGCAATGCCACTGAGCAGGCCGGCAATGGTGTAGATGTAGACCAGGTGGCGGTTCACATTGATGCCCGACACACGCGCTGCCTGGCGGTTGGCACCAATGGCGTAGGTGAATTTGCCGAAGCGCGTGTAGCGCAAGACGATGTGGAAGATGGCCGCGATCACCAGGAAGATGTAGACCGGGTTCGCTCCCGAGCCGATCGAGGCGAAGTCATCGGTGAGCATGGACACCGGCATGCCGCCGGTAAACCACTTGGCAAAGCCGCGCGCGGCCACCATGGTGCCCAAGGTTGCGATGAAGGGCGGGATGGCGGTGAAGGCAATCAGCGAGCCGTTGAGCAGACCAATCAAAAGCCCCACGGTCATGCCGGCCAGGATGGGCCAGACCATGGGCAAATCGGTGAGCGCCGGGAACACGGCGCGCGGAAAGTCGGACACCTGGGCCAGGCTGGCCGAGACCACCGCCGTGGCCGCCACCACCGAGCCGCTGGAGAGATCAATACCGCTGGTGATGATGACCATGTTCACGCCGACCGCAATGATGCCGATCACCGACATCTGCAGGATGATGATCTGCAGGCGCTCCAGGTTGAAGATAAAGCTCTGCCCATTCACATACCAGCCCAGGGCTTCGAAGAACAGGCTGATGCCGATCAGCACCAAGAGGATGCTGGCCTCTTGCGGCAGTTTGAACTTGGCGCCGGTGCCCACGGAGGGCGCGCTGTGGGTGGGGGAAGAAGTGGTAGTCATATGCGCAACTTTGAAAAAATTATTTGGCCGCCAGGTCCATGATGGAGACCTGGTCTGCGTCCTTGCGGTCCAGGATGCCGGTGACATGGCCCTCGTGCATCACCACGATGCGGTCGCTCATGCCCAGGACCTCCGGCATCTCGGAGGAGATCATCAGAATCGCCACGCCCTGGCCAGCCAGTTCGGACACCAGGCGGTGGATTTCGGCCTTGGCACCAACGTCGATGCCGCGTGTGGGTTCATCCAGAATCAGGATCTTCGGCTTGGTCAAGAGCCAGCGGCCCACCAGCACTTTTTGCTGGTTGCCGCCCGACAGGTTGAGGATGGTTTCGTCCATGCTGGGCGTCTTCACGCGCAGGCGCTGGGCCATGGCAATGCAGTCGGCATTGAGCTGCTTGTTCTCGACAAAACCCCAG
>JAYVNF010000228.1:0-5116 GCA_043758575.1 Rhodoferax sp. | reverse complement strand
TCGGGTTCGAGCAGGTCGTTGATGGCGACGATTTCGATGTCCGAAAAGTTCTGCGACGCGGCGCGAAACACCATGCGCCCGATGCGGCCGAAGCCGCTGATACCAATCTTGATAGTCATTTGCTTCTCTCTCTTGGGTTAAAAATAAATCGTCAAAAAATCAGTGCGGCGGGTCGCTGTGTCAAAGCACTTATTTGCGCTGCAGCACGGCTTGCACGGTGTCGGCCACATTCTGCTCGGTAAAGCCGAAGTGCTTGAACAGCACCGGTGCCGGTGCCGACTCGCCAAAGGTGTCGATGCCGACCACGGCGGCGACGCCGTATTTCCACCAGCCAGCGGTCGAGCCCATTTCCACGGCCACGCGCGGCAGGCCAGCGGGCAGCACGCTGCTCTTGTAGTCCACGCTTTGCTTGTCAAAGGTGGTGGTGCTGGGCATGGAGACCACGCGCACGGCAATCTTGCGCTGGGCCAGCAGCTGCTGGGCCTTGATGGCCAGCTGCACTTCAGAGCCGGTTGCGATGATGACGGCTTGCGCCTTTTTCTTCAGGCCCACATCGCTGGGTTCGGACAGCACATAAGCGCCCCTGCCGATGGAGTCGATGCCGCTGGCATCCGGTGCCGATTCCGAGTCGCCCTTGGCGATGTAGCTGATGTTCTGGCGTGACAAGAGCAAAGCCGTGGGGCAGGTCTCGTTTTGCAAAGCAACGGTCCAGGCCACGGCGGTCTCGGCAGTATCGCCCGGGCGCCACACGTCCAGATTGGGGATCAGGCGCAGCGAGGCGGCATGTTCAATCGACTGGTGCGTGGGGCCGTCTTCGCCCAGACCGATGGAGTCGTGGGTGAAGACGTGGATGACGCGCAGCTTCATCAGTGCAGCCATACGGATGGCATTGCGGCTGTAGTCGCTGAAGGTCAGGAAGGTGCCGCCGTAAGGGATGTAACCACCGTGCAGGGCCACGCCGTTCATGATGGCGGCCATGCCGAATTCACGCACGCCGTAGTTGATGTGGCGCCCACCCACCATATTGCCATTGGCATCGGCGGTTTGCACCACGTCACCGAAGGTGGAGAAACGCAGGTTGGGCGTGCACTTGGTGTTGGTCAGGTTCGAGCCAGTCAGGTCGGCCGAGCCGCCCAGCAGCTCGGGCAGCGCGGCGGTGAAGGATTCCAGCGCCAGCTGCGAGGCCTTGCGGCTGGCAACCGTTTCGCCCTTTTGGTGGGCGCCGATGATGGTGTCCACGGCGGTCTGCACAAAGTTCTTGGGCAGCTCGCCCTTGACACGGCGCAGCAGCTCTTTGGCCAGGGCCGGGTAGGCGGCCTTGTAGGCATTGAACTTGTCGGTCCATTCCTTTTGGGCGGCAGCACCAGCTTTTTTCGCATCCCAATCCGAGTACACCTCTTTGGGCACAACGAAGGGCGCGTGGGCCCACTCAATCGCTTCGCGGGTGAGCTTGATTTCTTCGGCACCCAGGGGTTCGCCGTGGGCCTTGGCGGTGTTGGCGCGGTTCGGGCTGCCCTTGCCGATGTGGGTCTTGCAGATGATCAGCGTGGGGCGCTCAGTGGACTTCTTAGCCTCGGTAATGGTCTTGGAGACCAGCTCGGCGTCGTGGCCGTTGATGGGGCCCAGCACGTTCCAGCCGTAGGCGACAAAGCGCAGGGCGGTGTTGTCGGCAAACCAGGGCGCGACCTGACCGTCGATGGAGATGCCGTTGTCGTCGTACAGGGCGATCAGCTTGTTGAGCTTCCAGGCGCCGGCCAGGGACGCGGCTTCGTGGCTGATGCCTTCCATCAGGCAGCCGTCACCCATGAACACATAGGTGTGGTGGTCGACCACGTTGTGGACCACGGCGGCTTCGCCTTCACCGCTGCTGCGGTTGAATTCTTTGGCCAAGAGCTTTTCGGCCAGCGCCATGCCGACCGCATTGGTCAGGCCCTGGCCCAGCGGGCCGGTGGTGGTTTCGATGCCGGGGGTGATGCCGTACTCGGGGTGGCCGGCGGTCTTGCTGTGCAGCTGGCGAAAGTTTTTCAATTCTTCCATGGGCAGCTTGTAACCGGTGAGGTGCAGGAGCGCATAGACCAGCATGGAGCCATGACCGTTTGACAGCACAAAGCGGTCGCGGTTCAGCCACAGGGGGTTGGCCGGGTTGTGGCGCAGGTGCTCGCCCCACAGGGCGACTGCCATATCGGCCATGCCCATGGGGGCGCCGGGGTGACCGGAGTTGGCGGTTTGTACTGCGTCCATGGCAAGTGCGCGGATTGCGCTTGCCATTTGTTGGGTATTGGCCATAGGTTGGCGGCTCCGGTAGGTGGTGAGGGCGGGAAAGAGAACACGGCATTTTACCGGTGCCACTGACAGCGCCGTTACGTGCCGCGAACGGTGCTCGCCCGTGCGGGCTATGCTTGGCGCCATGAGCCTGCTTTTCACCCCCCTGAATCTGCCCTCGCCACGCGGCGGCATCACCCTGGCCAACCGCATCGTGGTGGCGCCCATGTGCCAGTACTCGGCCAACAACGGCGCGGCCAGCGACTGGCATTTGATGCACTGGGGCAATCTGCTCAACGGCGGTGCGGCGCTGTTCACCATCGAGGCCACGGCGGTGCTGCCCGAGGGCCGCATCAGCCCTGGCTGCCTGGGGCTGTGGGACGCGCGCACCGAAGACAAGCTGGCCGCCACGCTGCAGCGCGCACGCCAGCTGGCACCGCACAGCCCGGTCTGCATCCAGCTGGCACATGCCGGGCGCAAGGCCTCCAGCGCCGTGCCCTGGCACGGCGGTCAATTGTTGGATGCAGCGCACGGCGGCTGGCAGCCCTATGGCCCCTCAGCACTGGCGCAACTGCCCGGTGAAGCGCCGCCCCTGGCCATGGATGCGGCCGAGCTGGCGCGTGTGCGCGAGGCCTTTGTAAAGGCCGCCCAACGCGCCGATGCCATGGGCATAGAGGCGATTGAGCTGCATGGTGCGCACGGCTATTTGCTGCACGAGTTTTTGTCGCCACTGTCCAATGCGCGCACGGACGCCTATGGTGGCAGCCTGGAAAACCGCATGCGCTATCCGCTGGAAGTGTTTGCCGCCGTGCGCGCGGCATTCACAGGCGTGCTGGGCATGCGGGTCTCGGCCTCGGACTGGGTAGAGGGCGGGTTGGACATCGAACAGAGCACAGCCTTTGCCCAACAATTGAAAAGCCTGGGCTGCGACTTCATCCACGTCTCCAGCGGCGGCATTTCGCAGCAGCAAAAAATTGCCCTGGGGCCGAACTACCAGGTGCCCTTTGCCAAGCAGATTCGCGCTGCCACCGGCATGGCCACCACCGCGGTCGGCCTGATCACCGAGGCGCAGCAGGCCGAAGATATTTTGCAAGCCGGCGATGCCGACCTGATCGCCATGGCGCGCGCCTTTTTGTACCAGCCGCGCTGGGGCTGGCAGGCCGCAGCGGCGCTGGGCGGCACGGTAGAGGCCAACCCGGTCTACTGGCGCTGCCTGCCGCGCGCGGCGCAAGCCGTGTTTGGCAAGGTGTCCATAGGCGGACGCTAAGCAAGCCACGGGCAGGCACGCACTCCCGCACTTTCACACGCACCCTCCCGGCTATGCACGGACTGCACCTCACCGCTGATCTGTACCACTGCGCCTGCGATGCCGCACTGCTCACCGACGCGGCGCTCTTGGGCACGCTCTGCGTGCAAGCCGTGGAAGCCGCCGGGCTGCAGGCCGTGGCCCAGCTGTTCCATACCTTCCCGGCCACAGTCCACGGCCCCGGCGGCGTGACCGCCACGGTGCTGCTGGCCGAGTCGCACCTGTGCGTGCACACCTGGCCCGAAACCGCAGCGGTGACGTTGGATGTGTATGTCTGCAATTTTGGCGGTGACCATTCGGCCAAGGCACGGGAATTGATGGCGGCGCTGCAGAAGCTTTTCAAGCCGACGCAATGCCGCTTGAACCAATTGCACAGAGGCTCGCTCTAAGTCGGGGTTGTGCGCGCACACAGCCAATCGGCGCCACCACGGCACAGCGCTCTACAAGCCGTTGTCCCGCAAAAACACCAGCAGCGCATTGCTGTTGGCCAGCTCCAGTTTGGCAAAAATGCGGGCGCGGTGGCTCTCCACGGTGCGGTAGTCAATCGGGTTGCTGGGGTCGGCCTGGCCCAGGCGCTGCGCGCTTTCCTTGCTGGACAGGCCTTGCGCCACCAGCGGCGCCACCTGCTTCTCGCGGGCCGTCAACCGGGCCCAAAGCTGCAGCGCATGCTGGCGTGCGCGCCGCTCCAGGGCGATGCCTGCAGCCAGGTCCTTGGCGCGCCCAATCGCCTCCATCAGGCGCTCGTCGCTGCAGGGTTTTTCCAGCCAGCTCACGGCGCCCTCCTGCATGGCACGCACCGCGACCGGAATGTCGCCGTGGCCGGAAAGAAACACCACCACCAAGGGGCTGGAGCGGTGCTGCAATTCCTGGAACACATCCAGACCGCTCAGGCCCGGCATGCGCAGGTCCAGCACCAGCACGCCGCTGGCATCCAGCGGCGCATCGGCCAGAAAGGCCTCGCCACTGTCAAAGGTCTGGATGGCGCAGTCGCTCAGGCGCGCCCGCAACAGGTGGCCCAGGGAGCGGCGCACAGCTTCGTCGTCATCGACGATGTACAGGGGCAGGTGGTTCGGGTTCATGCAAAGCGCTTCAGGTGCCGGTGGGCAGGTAGACGGTAAACACGGCGCCGTCGGTGGCGCCGTTCTCACACAGCAGTTTGCCGCGGTGCGCCTCTATCGTGGTGCGGCAGATATTGAGGCCCAGGCCCAGGCCTTCGGGCCGGGTGGTGAAGAAGGGCTCAAACAGTTGCGCCTGCACCGCCGGCGCAATGCCGGGGCCGTGGTCGGCGACGCGGATCCACACCACGCCGTCCTGGGCGCCGGTGTCTATCTGCACGGTCTTGTCGGCCGGTGGGATGCTCTGCATGGCCTGCATGGCATTGAGCAGCAGGTTCAGCACCACCTGTTCCAGCAACAGCCGGTCGGCCCGGATAGCGGGCAGCTGGGCATCCAGCTGCGTGCCCACGCGCACCTGCTGCTGGCGCATCTCTGGGCCCAGCAGGGCCAGCACATTGCTGACCACGGCGTTGACGGTGCAGTCCTGGAAACC
>JAYVNF010000227.1:0-5126 GCA_043758575.1 Rhodoferax sp. | reverse complement strand
ACGAGTGCCACGCCTGTTTTACAAGGAGCGCTGTCCTGATGGCCCGCTCTGCCCTCAACCCCCAGCGCGCCGCCATCACCAGTCTGCTGCGCTTTGACAAGACCATTGTGCATGCCGCTGGTTGCGAAGTAGTGGACAGCAACGGGCGCAGCTACCTGGACTTTTCTTCGCAATACGGAGTGATGGCCTTCGGCTACAACCCGCAGTTTTTGTGGGATGTGTTGCAGCAGGTGCAGCTCAACCAGGAGGCCAGCTTTGTGCAGCCCCTGGTGGCGCCGGCGGCCGAGCAGCTGGCACAGTTGCTGAGCGACCTGTCGCCCGGTGGCCCGCGCATCGCCGTGTTCTGCAACAGTGGCGCCGAGGCGGTGGAGGCGGCCATCAAGCTGGCGCGCGCACGCACCGGTCGGCCGACTATCTTGGCCACTACCAACAGCTTTCATGGCAAGACCCTGGGCGCTGCATCGGCCACCGGCACGCCGGTCTACAGTGCGCCCTTTGGTGCCGACACCACCTGCTTTGCGCATATGCCCTATGACGACCTGGGCGCACTGGAACAGCGCCTGGGCCAGGGCGACGTGGCGGCCTTCATGGTCGAGCCGGTGCAAGGCGAAGGTGGCATGGTCACCCCCAGCGCCGGCTATTTGTTGCAGGCGCAGGCGCTGTGCAAAACCCATGGCACGCTGTTTGTGGTGGACGAGGTACAAACCGGCATGGGCCGCACCGGCCGGCTGTTTGCCAGCGAATGGGATGGGCTGGACCCGGACCTGCTGCTGGCCAAGGCCCTGGGCGGTGGCCTGGTGCCTTGGCCGCCTGCCTGGTGGCTGAGCGTGCCTGGCACCGTGATATGGGCTTGTTCCATAGCTCCACCTTTGCCAACAACCAACTCACATGCCGGGTGACTGAAGCCTTTGAGCAGGTCATCAACCACTACATCGGCCTCTACCAGGAGTGCGCCAACCAGTACATGGACGTCATGGGCGATGTGGAGATCTTCCCGGGCCACAAGATGGCCCAGGTCAGCGAAGAAGACCAGGTGCGTCTGCTGCTGGAAGAAATCCGCCAGGAACATGCGGCGCGTATCGGGATTGCCTGAAGCGCGGCGGCTGTGCGGCGGCAAGGTCTGGCGTGTCGCAGCGGATGGAGCAGGCAAACAAGGCCATGCCGTCCCGCACTACCGGCGGCGCCAGACGCTGCGCCTGGAAGCCGGCACGCCGCAGCAATCGCTCCACCGCCAGCGGCGAGACCGTGACCACACTGCGGGCACCCCGCGCCGCGGCACAGGCCAGGGCCTGGCGCAGCAGCTGAACCGCCAGCGGTGATGAAAACTGCCGCGTTGCTGCTCGCGCTCCCGCTGCCACACCTACACCTGCACCTGCACTTGCATCGGCTCCAGAAGCACCGCCAGCGCGCAAGTCCAGCGCCGAGAAGCGCGACAACTCCCACACTACCGGGCTGCACGGCATGGGCACGGCGCCCAGCAATTCCGGAAATACCTGACCTAGCAAATACGGCTGCGTGGTGGGCAACAAGCGGGCCACGCCGACCACCTGGGCGTGTGCGCCCAGGGGCAACACATACACGGTGTCCGCGCGGTCAAATTGGTCGGTTTCACAACCGTCCGCGCAGGCCAGCTGCCAGCCCAGCCGACCTATGAAAACCTGGTGGCGGTAGCGGCCCATTGCCGCCATCAGGCGGGGCTGCAAATCGGCCGCGGTGCCGGTGATGAAGTGCACCGCGCTCAATTCAGATAACCCAGCATGGCAGCCTGCACCACGGTGGCGGTCTTGTTGCAGGATTGCAGCTTGGCCATGGCGTTCTTGATGTGAAAGTCCACCGTGTTCTTGGACACCGTGAGAATGTCGGCCACGTCCTGGGCCGACTTGCCGTCGGCAGTCCACTTCAGCACCTCCACCTCGCGCGCCGTGAGGCGGATGCCGGACTGCTCGCGCATGCTGCTGCGAATGGCATGACCCAGCCCCAGGTGCGCGGCATGCACCAGCCAGCGCATGCGCGTCTGGTTTTTGGCCAACTCCTTGGCCGACAGCGGTTCGGCCGAGCGCGCCAGGGTGAGCATGCTGCCACCGCCGGTGGCGTCCAGGCTGGACTGGGCCCAGCCGACCTTCAGACCCTGCGCCTGCGCCTCCTCCCACATCGGCCGGGCCGGGGCAAACAGGGTTTCGCTCCACAGCAAAGGGCGCTGTGATTTGCGCGCATGCAGCACGCTCGGATCGCTGTGCAGATAGCCCGCGCTGGCATAGCGTTCGCGCCAGGCCAGCGGGTAGTTGCTCAGCATGACGACCTTGGGATTGCTCAGGGGCAGCGGCGCGCAATAGCCATAGGCACAGTAGTCAAAGCCCAGGGCCTGGACCTTGGACTGGATGCCTGCGAATAGGACTTCTTCACTTTGGGCGTCTTCTGTGAAGCCAAGTAGTTCTTCTAGCCAACGCTTCATGCGGGGTCTCGGTTCAAATCAGGCGCCGATCTTGTCCCCAACGGGAACGTCGGTCTTGATCGAAATCTGATGCCCGACAGCAACTACGCCAGCATGGCCGCCGCCATCTCGCTGATAGGGCGCGCCAGGTTGCCGTAGTCGCGCGCCTTTTTGCTGGAGGCGTTGCCGTCCAGGGCGCGCATTTTCACGCCCTGCAAGATCGCCGCGATGCGAAAGAAACTGAAGATGATGTAAAAGTCCCAGTCCGGAATGCTGTCTATGCCGGTGAGCGCGCAGTAGCGCGCCACATAGGCGGCCTCCGAGGGAATGCCCAGCGCCGCGCGGTCCAGCCCGCCCAGGCCGGGAATGGCGGCGTCGGGCGCCAGGCGCCAGTGCATGCACTGGTAGGCCAGATCGGCCCAGGGGTGGCCCAGGGTGGAGAGCTCCCAGTCCAGCACCGCCAGCACGCGCGACTCCTGGGTATGGAACACCAGGTTGTCGATGCGGTAGTCGCCATGCGCCAGGGCGACCCTGCCATCGTCTGCGGGCATATTATTCGGCAGCCAGTGCATCAGGCGGTTCATGGCCGGGTTGTCTTCGGTGGCCGTGGCCAGGTACTGCTCGGACCAGCGCTTGATCTGGCGCGCAAAGTAGTTGCCAGGCTTGCCGTAGTCGCCCAGGCCGACCTGGTCCACATCCACGCTGTGCAGGGCCGCCAGCACGCTGACACTGGCGTCGTAAATCGCCGTGCGCTCTGGCGGCGACTGCGCGGGCAGCGCGCCATCCCAAAAAATGCGCCCGTCCATGAACTCCATCACATAGAACATGGAGCCGATCACGCCCTCGTCCTCGCACAGGCAGTAGACCTGGGGCACCGGCACGGCGGTGGGGCCCAGGGCCTTGATGACGCGGTATTCGCGGTCCACCGCATGGGCGGACTTCAGCAACACGCCGGCGGGCTTGCGGCGCAGCACGTACTGGCGCTCCGGGGTGCGCAGCAGGTAGGTCGGGTTGCTTTGGCCGCCGCTGAATTTGCTGCATTCCAGCAGCGTGCTGAAGTCGGGGATCTGGCCGGCCAGGTAGTGCTGCAGGCGCGCGGTGTCCAGGGTGTCGTTGGCTGGTGTCATGGGGGTCATGCGCTCAGCTGCCAGCGTATTCGCGTATCACCTGCTTGCCCAGGGCCATCATGTGGACTTGGTCCGGGCCATCGGCCAGGCGGCACCAGCGCGCGTAGTTGAAGGCCTCGGCCAAAAAATAGTCTTCGGTCAGGCCACCGGCGCCATGCATCTGGATGGCCATATCAATCACCTCGGAGCCCAGCTGCGGCACCATGATCTTGGCCATGGCAATCAGGTCCATGGCATCCTTGTTGCCCACGCGGTCCATCTTGTCGGCCGCGCGCAGGGTCAAGAGGCGGGCCATCTCGACCTTGGAGGCCATCAGGGCAATGCTCTCGCGCACCGAGCCCTGCTCGCTCAGCTTCTTGCCAAACGCCACCCGGCTGCTGACGCGCCGGCAGGCCAGCTCCAGCGCGCGCTGGGCCGCACCGATCACGCGCATGCAGTGGTGGATGCGCCCGGGCCCCAGGCGCCCCTGGGCAATCTCAAAGCCCCGGCCTTCCCCCAGCAGGATGTTGGCCTTGGGCACGCGCACGTTCTCGAACAGCACTTCGGCGTGCCCGGCCGGCTCCTCAAAATAGCCCATGGTGCTCAGGGGCCGCACGATGGTGACGCCCGCCGTGTCGCGGGGCACCAGCACCTGCGACTGCTGCAGATGCCGGCTGAGGTTCTCTGGATCGGTCTTGCCCATGACAATAAAAATCTTGCAGCTCTCGCGCATGGCACCGGTGGCAAACCATTTGCGCCCGTTGATCACATAGTCGTCGCCATCGGGCTGGATGGACAGCTCCACATTGGTGGCGTCGCTGGAGCCCACGCCGGGTTCGGTCATCAAATAGGCCGAGCGGATCTCGCCGGCCAGCAAAGGCGTCAGCCACTGCGCCTGCTGTGCCTGTGTGGCGTAGCGGGCAAACACCTCCATATTGCCGGTGTCCGGCGCGCTGCAATTGAACACCTCTGCGGCCCAGAACACGCGGCCCATGATTTCGGCCAGCGGTGCGTATTCCAGGTTGCTAAGGCCCGCACCACCGTGCTCCTGACCGGGCATGAACAGGTTCCACAGCCCCTGGGCGCGGGCCTGGGCTTTGAGCTCTTGCAGCAGAGGCGGCGTGTTCCAGCGATTACCCTGCAGCTGCTGCTTGAAGCGGTGTTCATTGGGATACACATGCGCCTGCATAAAGGCGGTGAGGCGGCTCTGCAGTTCCCGCACGCGCGGGGAAGGTTCGAAATCCATGGCATGTTCCTTTGGGCAGTAGCTGCACAGCATAAACCCCAGCCGACGGCAAAAAGGGCGCCCTGGCTTCTGCAGGTAAAATCTGCAGCCTTAGCAGCACACGGACCCCACCGTGCGCCAGGGCTCCCCTCCCAGCGTGCCTGGCGATAAAAGGGCTGATTTTTTGCGGCACACACGCCCTGTTGTTTCGATTTGGATTGCATTTGCCTATGACGCGAGCCCTGACGCGTACCCCCTTTCACAGTTCCCGACTCATACGCGTTCTTGCCGACCTGGCGCGCCTGCAAACGCTGGCCTCGGGCAACGCGTTGGCTCAGAAGCTGGCCCTGTGGGTGGACTACAC
>JAYVNF010000226.1:0-1553 GCA_043758575.1 Rhodoferax sp. | reverse complement strand
CGAGGTGGAACCAGAGGGCGGCGGCGGGGGCGTCGCTTGTGGGGGTGTCGAGCAGGCGCTCCAGCAAGGGGCGCAGGTCCAGCTGTTCCAGCGTGTGGATGTGCAGGCCGTGGGTGGATGCTTGCGCGTCTGACCTCTGTGCGCCAACCTTGGTGCTGCGCACCATGGTGTCCATGCCGCGCGACGCGCTGGCTGTGCCGTCTGCAGCTGCTTGCATGTGTGCCTGCCAGTCGCTGGCCATTTTTTCCAGCGCCATCGCCGCTTCGGCCTCGTGGTCTTGGCGCAAACTGCGCCCCAGACTGGCGGCCGCCGCATCAAACCAGCGGCCGGTGCTGCTGCTCAAGGGGCAATTGAAATTACGCTCCAGCATCTGCTGCACGGTGCGGGCGGTGAAGCTGCCCACCGTCGAGCCGAAGCGCGGCACGATCTCGGCGCCGCGACCTAGCGCGTGCAGGGCGGAGGCCGCCATGCGCCAGGGCTCGCGCGCGGCCACGTCGCCACCGGGCAGGGCCAGGTTCTGCAGATGGCCAAGGCGCTGCCAGCCTTGCGGGCTCACCCACAAAAGCTCACCGCCCCAGGCCAGCCCGTCGCTGCCCAGGCCCACGCCGTCCAGCGCCAGACCCACCACTGCCTCCTGCACGCCATGCTCGGCCATGATGGCCGCGATGTGGGCGTGGTGGTGCTGCACGGCAATCGCAGGAATGCCGTACTCCTCGGCCAGGGTCTGCGCCAGCTGCGTGCTGTAGAAATCGGGATGCAGGTCGTGCGCAATCGCGGCCACCGGCGTCTGTGCAGCCTGAAGCAGGGCGCGGGCCGAGGCATCCAGCGCGCGGCAGGCCTCGGGGTCGCTCAGGTCGCCGTGCAGGGCCGACCATTGCAGTGACGCGGGTCCGATCAGGCAGGCGGCATTTTTCAGCCACGCACCGCAGGCCAGGACCGAAGGCAGTGGCTCAGACATCAGGCGTTGTGCAGATGGGCAAACACATTGCGCGCCGGATTGGCTTCGGGCTGCGCGCGCAACCTGGCCACTTCCGCTTCCAACTCGGCCACGCGGTTTTTCAGCAGCTCGGCCTCGGCCTGCTCGGGCGCCATTGCGGCGTGTAGCCAATCCAGCCAGAGGTCCATGCCTTCGCCCGTGGTGGCCGACAGTTGGATCACCTGGATCGTCGGGTTGACCCGGCGTGCCAATTCAATGCAGCGTGCGACATCAAAGCGCACATGCGGCAGCAGGTCGATCTTGTTGAGCACCATCAGGGTAGAGGCGGCAAACATGTCCGGGTATTTGAGCGGCTTGTCCTCGCCTTCGGTGACCGAAAGAATCGCCACCTTGGCCGCCTCGCCCAGGTCCCACACGGCGGGGCAGACCAGGTTGCCCACGTTTTCTATGAACAGCAGGCTGGGGGCGTCGTCGTGCGCATGGTCGTGCGGCGCGTGGCTATGGCTGTGCGCATGCAGCTGCGCAAAGGCCTGGGCCACCATGGGCGCATCCAGGTGGCAGCCCTTGCCGGTGTTGATTTGCACCGCCGGTGCGCCGGTGGCGCGGATGCGGTCGG
>JAYVNF010000225.1:0-1557 GCA_043758575.1 Rhodoferax sp. | reverse complement strand
TTGCGCTATAACGGCTGCACCTGCACCGAACGCCGTTGAGCACTACCCGGAACACCCCTCACACCCATGACCCACGAACCTCGCCTCTCCATGGCCTTGCGCACGCTTCTGAACACGCAGCGGGTGGCCGCACTCGGTACCCTGGGGGAAGACGGCCACGCCTGTGTCTCCATGGTGCCGTTTGCCATCGACGCCAGTTGCGGCCAGGTGGTCATCCATGTGAGTGGCCTGGCCGCCCATTCCCGCAATCTGCAGGCCACACCCCGGGTGTCGTTGATGGTGTTGCAGGCCGAGGTGGCTGGTGAACCGGTGCACGCCCTGCCGCGGGTGACGCTGGACGGCATCGCCACGGTGCTGGACCAGGACAGTGCGGCGTGGCACAGCGCCAAAGCGGCCTATCTGGCGCGCTTCCCGGACGTGGAATACATGACGCAATTGGGAGACTTCCGCTTCGTGGCGATTGCGGTGACGGGCGCGCGCCAGGTCGCCGGCTTTGGCGCCGCGCGTTCGATTGATGCGGACGAATTGGCGCAGGTGCTGCGCAATCCTGGCTGAGCCAATTGAGCTACTTGGCGGCGACGAAAGTGCCGGCTACGAAAGCCACCATCATGCGCGCCACCTCCAGCCCGTCATGCCTTTGTTCCAGGCTTTTAACGCCCGCACCATACAGGTCTTCACCCAGCATCTCGCGCCGCTTGCCCATTAGAAAGGCGCTGTAGTCGGCCACAAACTCCGGGTGGCCCTGCACGCAGAACACTTCTTCGCCCACGGCGTAACCGGCCACCGGGCAGTGCACATTGCTGGCCAGCAGCACGGCGTTTTCTGGCAACTCCAGCACCTGGTCGCGGTGGCTGACCAGCAAAGACATGGTCTTGTCTTCAGGCGCCAAAGGCAAATCGGCAGCATGCCAGTCATAGGACATGCGGCCCACGCCCCAGCCCTGGGGGGCACGCCCGACCTTGGCGCCCAGGCAGAGGGCAATCAGCTGGTGGCCAAAGCAGATGCCCAGAAGCTTTTTCTTCTGTTCCAGTAGCCCGGTGATGCGCCGGCGCAACTCCACCACCCAGGGCTCATCGGAAAACGAATCGGCCTTGCTGCCGGTCAGCAGCACCGCGTCATAGCCGTCAAAAGAGGCCGGGTATTCCATGGCTGGGGTGTGGAATACGTCAAACTGCCAGTCGGTGGCGCCGGCATCGCGAAACAGGCGCTCGAACATGGCGCCGTAACGCGTATAGGTGGCGGCGATTTCTGGCGCCAGGTCATCGTTTTCGAGGATGCAAAGTTTCATAGCAGGGTATTTTCGCCGGATTTTGGTAACTGTGTTACATTAGCCGGTCGCTTCATGCGAATTGACTGTGCACATCTGCGGTTTGCCCCAAGGCAAAAACATCACACGCAAAGCTGCACCGGCCCCTGGCAGAGGGGTCGTCCGTTCAGCAATTTCAAAGCACCCCGCTCATTGCCCTCACGGCCCAGCGGTTATTTCTCCCTTATTTTTTCTGCACGCAGTCCCTGCCAGCGACGCGTGCCCCTGTATTTCGACTGTATTTCCAATGA
>JAYVNF010000224.1:0-1558 GCA_043758575.1 Rhodoferax sp. | reverse complement strand
GCCCGTGTTGCTGCGCAGGTCGTAGTAGCTCACGCCCATGGTGCCGTCGTGCCGCGCGTGGATGGTCGGCATGAAGGCCTGCACCTGCAGGTCGCGGTTGACCGGCACCGGAGCGCTCCAGCTCAAGCCCCCGTCGGTCGATTCGCTCAGCACAATGCCGTCCACATGTCCGCCCGAAAAGCGCGCGTCCTGCCAGACCACATCGATATGGCCTTTGCGGTTGATCGCCATTTGGGCCAGGATGGAGCCGTCGCGAATCGGTGCGCCGGTCTGCGGATCTCTGGCACCCAGCACCAGCACGTCGGCCACCACAATGGCTTGCGACCAGGTCTGGCCTTTGTCGGTGGAGCGAATCACGCGCAAGGTCGCCGAATTGCTGACGAAGTCAATCTGGGTGAAGAGGTTGACCAAAATGCCATTCGGTAGCACCTCAATGCGGTTGCCTATGGTCTGTGCGTTTTCACCAGGGTCGTAAATGATGCGCGCAGGCCCCCAGCTCTGGCCGTTGTCGGTGCTGCGCGCCAGCAAGATGGGGCCGGCGCCCTCACCCGGCACATAGCTCAGGCGGTCCCAGACGGCGTAGACAAAGCGCGCATCGGTAGGGTCAGCGGTAATGGTGTTCTTGTCGTTGAAACGTTCGGCACTGTTGGCCACCAGCGTATGAATGGGTCCCCAGCTGCGCCCGCCGTCCAGAGAGCGGCTCACCAGCATGGCCGATTGCGTCTGGGTGCCCGTGGCCGAGGGGCTGTAGCCCAGCACCATCTGGTGCGCCACACCATTGGGCGAGAAACTCACCCAGGGATCGGAGCCGCGCTCATAGTCGCCGCCATTGCCCGCGTTGCCGCCTGCGCAACGCGTAAAGGGTGGGAAGACCCGCGCCCAGGACCGACCACCGTCCGTGGAGCTGCCAGTGCCCAGGCCTTGGGAGCCACCATCGGACCAACGGTCCTGCTGCCACACGCCCTCCAGATTGAGCGGGCGCAGCGGATTGGCTGCGACAAAGGGTTCGACCTCGGCATTCGGATAGGCAATACCTGCCTGTGGCACGCCATTGCAATTGGCCGCAAAAGGCGTTGGCCCGGAGACCAGGGTGGTCAGGCGGTCTATGCCGGGTGCGGTGAGCGCGCTGGTGCAAAGTGCGGCCATACAGAGCGCAAGCAGGCTTGGCCTGAAGCTGGGATACAGAGCAATGGTGGGGTGCAGAGGCCTCCATTTAGTGGTGTGCATGCGAGACTCCTTCAGAAGAAAAGGTGGGCCTCCCCGCGACAAACCATAGGTCACACCCTGCTGGCGGGCTTGTGCTTTGTCAACGCGGGCGTGGTTGCGCCGTGCAGGCACAAAATGGTCCACTGGGCCGCTGCAAATGGGTGCAAACTGGCTCCCATTTCCAAAGGATTCTTCACCATGAAAACCGCCATCGCCACCCTGATCGCCATCGGCGTCCTGTCTGCCTGTGCCAGCTATTCCGCCGGCCCCGCAGCGTCCGCGCAATTGCAGGCAACCACGGGCAATAGCGTGGCGGGCTGGGTGAAGTTTGCCCAAGCGGGCGACAAGGTGC
>JAYVNF010000223.1:0-5158 GCA_043758575.1 Rhodoferax sp. | reverse complement strand
CGCAAATGCTGCTTGATCCATTTGAAGAACAACTCCACCTGCCAGCGCTGGCGGTACAAACTGGCACTCAGTTCGGCGCTCAGGGCAAAGTTGTTAGTCAAAAACACCAGTCGCTTTCCGGCATCGTCCTTGACCACCACCCTGCGCAGGGTTGTCGGGTAGTCCTTGCTCGAATAGAACACGCTGAGCACGCCCGTCTGATCGCACAAAACATTCGTGTTGAGCCGATCCACCGGATGCGAATAGCGTCGCTTGAATTTGGTGTTGCTCTTGGCGCGCGTCACGAAGAAAGCTTTGGCCTCGTGAATGCCATACAGCCGGGCGAAGTCCAGATAACCCCGATCCAACAGGTAAAACGCGCCCGCCTCGATAGTCAACTCGTCCAGCGTATTGACCTCGTGCGTCTTGCCGTCGGTGATGTGAATGAAGCTGGGAATGTTGCCCCGCAAATCCAGCAGCGTGTGCAACTTGATGGCAGCCTTGGTGGAGCGAAACGGAGCCCATGCAAACACCGACAAACACAGGTCGATGGTGGTGGCGTCGAAGGCGTAGACCGTCGCATCGAGATCCAGTGCGAAAGGCTCGCTGGCGTACAGGGGACGCGCCATGCCAATCAAGTGCTGCGCAAAGTCGGCGTAGATCTGCCAAGGGCGTGTGGCGTTTGCGTTGGCCAGCGTGTTGCGCGAAATCCTCTGGCAGCGAAACCCCATGTGGTACAGACGTTTGGCTTGCGCACGCAAGTTGACTTCGATGTCGCGCAGGGACTCGCGGTAGGTCAACTGAGCAAAAGCCATGGCAAAGAACTGGTCCAGACAGGAGAAGTCCTTGACCTTGTGTTCGCCTTTGTGATCGGCCACACAGCGGCGAAACGTGCTCAGGGGCAGGTAGAGCATGAGTTGCGCAAATACGAGCTTGCCTTGGTGCATGGCGGTTTTGGGCGGAAATCCGCAAAAAGCCGCCAGTCTGACTTTCGACGTTCAAATCGAGACCAGACTCAAACACCAAATTCTCCAAGTGAATCACTAACTTACGACGTCCTGATGTGCAAACGTTGGGACACTACTGATACAAAGTAAATAGTCAGCCGAGCCATTTGGCTCATCAGGAGGCCCGTTCATGCGCATCAATCTGCCTGTCACGCAGCAAGCGTACCGTGTCGCCGAGAGCCAGACCCTGGTCTCGGTGACCAGCCTCAAGGGGCGCATTATTTTCAGGTGGAAGAGGTGAGCAACTCCATGAAGCTGTTTCGCCTCAAGCGCGGCGAGGCCACCCTGTCGCAGGTGAACGCAGCAGAACTGCGCCGGGGCAGCAAGGATTTGCTGCTGAGTGCCTGAGTGGTCTCAGTCAGCCACCCCATGCAGCTCGCGCCCAACCCCTGGCTGGACCGGCTGGGCTCCAGCAACCACCGCCGGGTCGTGGCCGTGATTGGCGCGCTGCTGCTGGCGCTGTGGTGCGGCGTGGCGGCCTGGTCCTGGAGTGAGCGGCACAACACGCTGGCGGCCAATGACCTGCTGCTCGAAGAGCTCACCGCGGCGGTGCAGTCGCAAACCCGGGGCCTGTTCAAGCAGGCCGAGACCTCGCTGATCGTGGCCAACCACTGGATGGCCCGCCATCCCCAGCAGGACCCGGCCACAGCGCCCGAGTTCATCGCTTTGGTGCGTGCCCTGCGCGATGCCTCCGATGGCCTGCTGGACATCCGTTTGGCGGACAGCCACGGGCAGCTGCGCTTTGTGCCCGACCAGGGCCAAACTGCCCACATCAACCTGACCGACCGCGAGTACGTGGCGGTGCAGATGCAACCCCGCAGCGCCGGATTTTATATCGGCAAGCCGGTGCAAAGCCGGGTCAACCAGCGCTGGGCGATTCCGATTTCGGCACCGGTGCCGCTGGCCGGGGGCGACACCCAGGTGGTATTTGTTTCGATTGAATACCCACGCATTGCCCCCGCCTTTGAGGCCCAGCGCATGAAGCCCTCGGGCACCATAGGCATTGCGCGCAGCGATGGTGAAATCCTGTTTCGCAGCCCGGTGAGCGCGTCAGCGATGGGCAAGTCCCTGGTCAACGGCGCCGGTTGGGCCAAGATCACGCAGGCGCCGGACAAGGGCAACTTCGAGTCACCCCAAAGCTTTATCGACGGCGTCACGCGCCTGGTGCACTATGCCCGTGTCGACGGCTATCCCCTGCTGGTCTATGTGAGCATCAGCAAGGAAGACCTGCTGGCGCCCTGGCGCCTGCACACGCTGCAGCTGGGCCTGGCCGCCGCACTGGTATCGCTGTTTGGCCTGGTGATGGGGGCTGCCCTCTTGCGCGCCCTGAACGCCTCACGCGTGGCCGAGGCGATTGTGCAGTCGGCCGATGAGGCCATCATCAGCAAGTCCCTCACCGGCGTCATCAGCAGCTGGAACCCGGGGGCCGAACGCATCTTTGGCTACAGCGCGGGCGAGATGGTGGGCCAGTCCATTCTGCGCCTGATCCCGCCCGATCTGGCGGCGCAGGAGCAGTCCATTCTGGCGCGCATAGGCCAGGGCCTCAGCGTGGACCATCTGGAGACCCAGCGCCTGCACAAGAATGGCAGCACCGTCCAGGTCTCCATCACCACCTCGCCGATCTGGGACGGCCTGGGGCGGCTGGTGGGGGCCTCCAAAATTGCCCGCGACATCAGCGCGCAAAAGGCCGCCAACGCGCAGCAGCAGCTCACCGCCAGCGTCTTCACCAACACCAGCGAGGGCATTCTCATCACAGACCGCTGGGGCCAGGTGGTGGAGGTGAACCAGGCCTTCAGCCACATCACCGGCTACAGCCGCGCGGAGGTGCTGGGCCAGGCCCCCAATCAGGTCCAGTCCAGCCTGCAGGACCCCGACATCTACCCGGAGCTGCGCCGCGCCCTGCGCGCACGCGGCGAGTGGCGCGGTGAGATGCGCAGCCGCAAGAAAGACGGCCAGTCCTACTGGGCCTGGCTGACCGTGACCAAGGTGCGCGGCGAGGGCGGTAAGGTGCGCAACTATGTGGCGCTGTTTTCCGACATCACGGTGTTGAAGCTGCAGCAAGCCGAGCTCGAGCACGGCGCCCACTTCGATGCGCTCACCGACTTGCCCAACCGGTTGCTGCTGTCGGA
Source organism: Rhodoferax sp. (assembly GCA_043758575.1). Classification (GTDB taxonomy): domain Bacteria; phylum Pseudomonadota; class Gammaproteobacteria; order Burkholderiales; family Burkholderiaceae_C; genus Allorhodoferax. Next base: position 2,043 of record JAYVNF010000223.1, on the reverse strand, counting down.
CCGCCTGCACCAGGCCATCACCCTGTGCCAGCGCCACAACCGCAGCCTGGCCGTGCTCTACCTGGACCTGGATGGCTTCAAGAACATCAACGACCAGCATGGCCACAAGGCCGGTGACGAGCTGCTGGTGGCGGTGTCGCACCGCATGAAGGCGGCGCTGCGTGATATGGACACGCTGGCGCGCATGGGCGGCGACGAGTTTGTGGCCGTGCTCAGCGATGTGGACAGCACGCAGGACTGCGTCCGGCTGGTGCAGCGCGTGCTCAAGGCCTGCGCCGAGCCGGTCTTCATCAACGGTCAGGACCTGCACATCACCGCCAGCATTGGCGTGACCATGTACCCGCAGGACCATGCCGAGCCCGACCAGCTGATGCGCCATGCCGACCAGGCCATGTACGAGGCCAAGCAAAGCGGCAAGAACAAATTCCATATGTTCGACTCGGCCCAGGACGCCGAAGCCAAGAGCCGCAACCTGGCCCAGGAGGGCGTGGCGCGCGCACTGGCGGCCCATGAGCTGGTGCTGCACTACCAGCCGCAGGTGAATATGCGCAGCGGGCGCATCCTCGGCGTGGAGGCGCTGATCCGCTGGCAGCACCCCGATCGCGGTCTGCTGCCGCCCGGCAGCTTTTTGCCGGCGATAGAGCGCCACGCGCTGAACGAGGCCGTGGGCGCCTGGGTGCTGGACACCGCACTGCTACAGATGGTCCAGTGGAAGGCCCAGGGCTTGGAGCTCTCGGTGGGTGTGAACATCGCAGCGCGCCAGCTGCAGCACCCGGACTTTGCCCACGAACTGGCCGAGCTGCTGGCCAAGCATGCGGATGTGGACCCCCAGCGCCTGGAGCTGGAGGTGCTGGAGACCAGCGCGCTGGACGACATTGTCTCTACCGCCCGCATCCTGCAGGACTGCCGCCGCCTGGGCGTGCGCTTTGCGATTGACGACTTTGGCACCGGCTACTCGTCGCTCACCTACCTGCGCCACCTGCCGGTGCAGACCGTGAAGATCGACCAGAGCTTTGTGCGCGACATGCTGGAGGACCAGGACGATCTGTCCATCGTCAAAGGCGTGATCGGCCTGGCCGCAGCCTTTCACCGCGAGGTAATCGCCGAAGGCGTGGAGAGCGTGGCCCAGGGCCAGCGTTTGATCGAGCTGGGCTGTGAGCTGGCCCAGGGCTATGCGATTGCGCGGCCCATGCCGGCCGGCCAGGTGATGGACTGGTGCGCCAGCTGGACGCCGCCGCAGGAATGGAGCAATGGCCGCCTGGCCTAGCTCAGCAGCAGTTCCAGTTCGCGGTACAGTTTTTCGGTTTCGGCGAAGCCCGCAAGCAGCACCTTCTGCTGTCCCACCAAGCGGTTCCAGAGGACGTCCGAAACCGGCGGTACCAGTGCATGGGCGTCTTCCTCCAGGTTCAGTCCATGGGCGATCGCGTCCGCCAGGTGGATGATGCCGGCAGCCAGATCGGTAGGGGAAAAAACATGCTCCATGCTGCGCATCGCCGCCACCTGGTGGTGGCCGCCAATGGCCTGCACGATGGACTCCGGCAGATTCCAGTGGCGGCACAGCGAGGCACCGATGTCGGCATGGTCAAAGCCGAAGACCGCGTTCTCGGCTTCGAACATGAACAGGTTTTCACGCTCTGCCAGTGCCCGCGCGCTGGCGTGCAGTTCCGGGAAGGTGGACATCAGGGCCAGAATACCCACATCGTGCAGGATGCCGGCCAGGAACAGGTTGGCCGCGTCCAATGCATTGTTGCGGGCGATCAGCGAGGCGCTGATGGCCACCGACAGGCTGTGGCGAAACAGATGGCGCACAGTCGCCTGTTTGTCCAGGTTGGGGAACTGGATCATCGCCGTCATGGCCGAGACGATGATCATGCGCAGGTTGGAAAACCCCAGCACCACCACCGCGTCATGGATGGTTTGCACCTTGTTGGACATGCCGAAGAAGGGCGAGTTGGCGATGCGCAGCACACCCATGGCCAGGCCCTGGTCGCACTCGATGGCCCGCTCGATGATCTTCAGCTCCACACTTTCGTCGTTCAGGTA
>JAYVNF010000222.1:0-5174 GCA_043758575.1 Rhodoferax sp. | reverse complement strand
TCGGTGCACCCGGTCGAATTCGACATGTACTACTCCCTGTAATTCGGGACCTCAGCGTGCGTCTGCCTATCCGGCAGACGCCAGCCCAAGGACTGCGCCAGCAGTCCTTTTTTTATGCCCGGGTAGAGCTGTCGTGCCGGGGTGAGACGGTGCCTGTGGGCTTATTCGGCGCCCCTGCATTTTTGGCGCATACTGCTTGCCTGACCCGGCATTCGCCATGGGTGGATTGAACATGAAATTCGCATTTATCCTGCTTTGGATCGCTTCCAGTTTCGGTGCCGCACAGGCTGCGGACGAGCGCATCTACCGCTGCGGCAACGAGTACACCAACACCGTGACCGAAGCCCAGGCCAAGTCCTGCAAACTGATTGCCGGCGGCAACGTCACCGTGATCCAAGCCGTCAAGCCCCCGCCCCCTAGAGTGGGCGCATCGGGCCAGCGCATGGACAGTCCTGATCAGCGCGCCAAAGAGGCCGATGCACGCCTGATTCTGGAGTCGGAACTGAGCAAGGCCGAGGCCAAGCAGGCCGAGATGCTGAAGGAATACAACAACGGTGAGCCCGAGCGGCTCGGTCCGGAAACCCGCAACAACCAGAAGTACCTGGACCGGGTGGCCATGCTGAAGTCCGCCATCGCGCGCAACGAGAGCGATATCGCCGGCATCAAGCGTGAGTTGGCGCGCCTGTCCTCCGCCTCCGCCGGAAAATAAGCGGCTTGAACCAGCCCCCATCCCAGGCCCATAACGGGCCTCACAAGGAAACAGCCTTGTCCATTTACCAGTCCTTCGATTTATTGGCCACTCTGGTCACCGTGGTGGACCGCGACGGCCGGGTCCTGTTCTCCAACGCCGCACTGGAAGACGTTCTGGGCATCTCCCGCCGCGCCATTGTGGGCTCGTCCTTTGCCGATGCCTTTACCGAGCCCAGCCAGTTGCAAAACGCGCTGGAAGGCGCGCTGGAGAATGAGTTTGGTGCCATGCGCTATGACGCCTGGCTCAAGCGAGTGGGCTTTGATGCCATGCCGGTGCACGCCATCATCACCCGCATCGATTCGAATGAACACATCATCGTCGAGTTGGTGCCGCTGGAGCAGCAGACGCGCCAGGACCGCGAGGAGCGCATCCTGGAACAGGCCCAAAGCAACAAGGAGCTGATCCGCAACCTGGCGCATGAAATCAAGAACCCGCTGGGCGGTATACGCGGTGCGGCGCAGTTGCTGGAGCTGGAGATGGACTCGCCGGACCTGACCGAATACACCCAGGTCATCATCCACGAGGCCGACCGCCTGCAAAGCCTGGTGGACCGCCTGTTGGCACCGCACCGCCGTCCGCATATGGTGGGCGATGTGAACATCCACGAGGTCTGCGAGCGCGTACGCTCGCTCATCGTCGCCGAATTTCCACGTGGCCTGCGTGTAGTGCGCGACTATGACACCTCCATCCCCGAGTTTCGCGGTGACCGCGAGCAGCTGATCCAGACCGTACTCAACATTGCCCACAACGCCGCCCAGGCGCTGAACGAGCGCATTGCCGATGGCGATGCAGAACTGACTTTCAAGACCCGCGTGATGCGCCAAATTACTTTTGGCAAACAGCGCTACCGGTTGGCATTGGAATTGCATGTCATAGACAACGGACCTGGCGTGCCAGATTCGATCAAGGACCGCATTTTCTACCCGCTGGTGTCGGGCCGAGATGGCGGCTCCGGCCTGGGGCTGACATTGGCGCAAACCTTTGTACAGCAGCACCAGGGCATGATCGAAGTCGATAGCGTGCCTGGCCGTACGGATTTCAAAATTCTGATTCCGTTACCGTAATGCCTGATACGAGGAATGAGAAGACCATGAAGCCGATTTGGATCGTTGACGATGACCAGTCCATACGCTTCGTGCTGGAGAAGGCCTTGCTGCGCGAGCACTTGCCCACGCGCAGCTTTTCCAATTCACGCGATGTACTGGCGGCCCTGAGCACCGCCGCCGACGACGAAGGCCCGCAAATTCTGGTCAGCGACATCCGCATGCCCGGCGGCTCCGGTCTGGAGCTGCTGGAAAAGGTCAAGGCCAAGTACCCCGGCCTGCCGGTGATCATCATGACAGCCTTCTCCGATCTGGATAGCGCAGTCAGCGCCTTCCAGGGCGGCGCCTTTGAGTACCTGCCCAAGCCTTTTGATTTGCCCAAGGCGGTAGAGCTGATTCGCCGCGCCGTGGAAGAAAGTCAGCGCGAAGAGGTCAGCGAAGAGCGCATGGCCGAAGCCCCCGAAATGCTGGGCCAGGCCCCGGCCATGCAGGACGTGTTTCGCGCCATCGGGCGGCTCTCGCAAAGCAATGTCACGGTGCTTATCACCGGTGAGTCCGGCTCCGGCAAAGAGTTGGTGGCGCGCGCCCTGCACAAGCATTCGCCGCGTGCCAACGGTCCGTTTGTGGCCATCAACACCGCAGCGATACCGAAGGACCTGCTGGAGAGCGAGCTCTTCGGCCATGAGCGCGGCGCCTTCACCGGCGCGCAAACCATGCGCCGTGGCCGCTTCGAGCAGGCCGATGGCGGCACGCTGTTTTTGGATGAAATTGGCGACATGCCGTTCGAATTGCAGACGCGTTTGCTGCGGGTGCTCTCGGACGGTCACTTCTACCGCGTAGGCGGCCACAGTGCCGTGAAAACCAATGTGCGCGTGATTGCCGCCACCCACCAGGACCTGGAAAACCGGGTCAAGGAAGGCGTGTTCCGCGAGGACTTGTTCCACCGCCTGAACGTGATCCGCCTGCGCCTGCCCGCTTTGCGCGAACGCAAGGAAGACGTGTCCATGCTGACGCGCCACTTCCTGCAGGTCAGCGCCAAGCAGCTCGGTGTGGAGCCCAAGCGCATCTCCGAGGCTGCGCTGACCTGGCTTGAGGGCTTTGCCTTTCCCGGCAATGTGCGCCAGCTGGAAAACCTGTGCCACTGGCTAACCGTGATGGCACCGGCCCAGCTGATTGAGCCCAAAGACCTGCCGCCCGAGGTGGGCGTAGGCAAGCTGGACACCCAGGCCCCCAAACTGGCAGCGGCGCTGGCACCGGTGGCGCCGGATGCGGCGTTGCCGCCCAGCGATGCGGCCCCCGTGCCCATGCCCGTGGCAGGCTTCATTGCAGCAGCAGCGCTGCCGTCTGCGGACAGCCTGCAGGAGTGGGAGCACAGCCTGGAGGGTGAGGCCATAGGCCTGCTCAACAGTGGCCGCCTGGACGTGTGGGATGTGCTGACGCGCCGTTTTGAGTCGCGCCTGATTCTGGCTGCCTTGGCGACCACCAAGGGCCGCCGGATTGAGGCCGCGCACAAGCTGGGCATAGGCCGTAACACCATCACGCGCAAGATCCAGGAGCTGGGGCTGGAGTAGGGGCTGGAGTTGGGCGGCCCCGGCGTGTCTACGCGCAGGCCAGGCTGAAGCTGAACTCGGTGCCGCGACCGCTGTCAGAGCACACCCGTATCCTGCTGCCGTGCAGCTCCAGAATCTTGCGCACAATCGCCAGCCCCAGCCCGGAGCTTGCTGTGGGGCGAGGCGACGCTGGGCCCTCCGCAGCAAGGCCTGCGGGCTTGCTCCAGTAGCGCTCAAAAATATGCGGCAGGTCCTGGCCGCAATGCCGTGCCCGGTATCGCGCACGGCCACCAGCACCTGGTGGGCATTGGCGCGCAGGGTGATGCGCACCGCGCCACCGCGTGGCGTGTGGCGCAGGGCGTTGTCAATCAGGTTTTGGAACACGCGCTGCATCAGCGCCACGTCCACCATCACCTTGGCCTGGCGATCCACGTCATCTGCCAGTGCCAAGGCCACGCCAGCCTGCTCCGCACTGAGCTGGTAGCTGTAGACCATGTCGTTGAGCAGCTCGGCCAGGCACAGCGGCTCCAGCGTCAATGCGGCCTGACCCGACTCCAATTTGGACAGCTCAAACAAATCCCCCACCCGGTTGGCGAGCTGGCGGCAATGGTGCAGGCTGGTCAGCAGGTGCTGCGTGCGCTGCCCGGGCGAGAGCTATGTGTCGTGCAAGAGCACGGTTTCGATATAGCCCTGGATGCTGGCCAGCGGGGTGTGCAAGTCGTGCGTGATGTTGCTGATCAGCTCCCGGCGCATGCTGTCAGCCTGTTCCAGGCTCCTGAACTGTGCGTCAATGCGCCGCTGCATGGCCTGCGTGGCGGCCACCACCACGTCGAGTTCATCGCCATGCGTGTTGGCGGTCGCCTCGGGCGCAAGCAGACCCACCGCGTTGTCGCGGTAGCGCAGCAGCTGCTGCATCAGCGTTTGCAAGCGTCGCGTGACGCGGCGCTGCACCCAGGCCACCAACAGCACCCCACCGACCAGCGCCACGGCCAGGGTGACGTAGGTGTTGCGCAGCTGGTCCGCATAGGCGGCCGAGCGCGCCAGGGCGGCCGATTTTTGCCCGCGCAGCACCACATACAAGTACCCCTGCAGGTGCGTGCCGTCGCCCAAGGCCGCCACAGAAAACAGATTGGGTGTGCCGGGCATGCGCGGGTCGCTGCCATAAATGGGCAACGGGCTGCTGCCCTCCAGCATGCGTTGCACAGGCTCCAGCGCGACCCGTGGCAAGGCGGGCCCCACCGGCAGGGTGTGGTCCAGAATTTCGCCTTCGGTGTCGAGCAGATAAATCTCCAGCGAGGGGCGGATCATGCTGGCGTACATGCCGGTGTCCTGCATCAGCTTTTGTTCCGAGCGGCCACTGGCGTCCAGCCAGGGCTCGACACGGCTGGAGGCAATGTACTGGGCCAGCTTGGCGTCCTGCCACTGTTGGTAGCCATCGAGCTCCTGCTGGCGCAGCTGCTGGCTCCACAGGTTGAGCAGCAGGCCCAACAGGCTCAGGCACAACAGCGTTCCCAGCGCCAGGCGCACCTGCAGCTGGCGCCACCAGACAATTTGAACGTGCTCAACAGGGCACCTCAAAGCGGTAGCCAATGCCCCACACGGTCTGGATGCAAGCGTCGCCCAGTTTGCTGCGCAAACGGTTGATATGGGAGTTCACCGTGTGTTCATAGCCATCATGCCCATAGCCCCAGACCTGGCTGAGCAGATCGGCCCGGCTCAGCGCCCGGCCCGGTTGTTTGGCAAAGTGCCACAAGAGATCAAACTCGCGTGGCGTAAGGTTCAACTCCTTTTGCGCCAGCCAGCATCTGCGTTTGGCACGGTCCATATGCA
>JAYVNF010000221.1:0-5183 GCA_043758575.1 Rhodoferax sp. | reverse complement strand
GGCGGCCGTTCTGCCCCAAGGTGGCAGCGCGATTCAATTTGCCGGCATCGGTTTCAACTACCCCTCGCGCCCCAACCAGGCTGCACTCAGCGACTTCTCCTTGAAGATCGAACCTGGCCAGACCGTGGCCATCGTCGGCCCCAGCGGCGCGGGAAAAAGCACGGTGTTCCAGCTGCTGCTGCGCTTTTACGATCCACAAAGCGGCGCGATTGTGCTGGACGGTGTGGACACGCGCCAGATGTCGCTACAGGCGCTGCGCCAGCGCGTGGGCATCGTGCCGCAGGACGCGGTGATCTTCTCCACCTCGGCGCTGGAAAACATACGCTACGGCAGGCCTGAGGCCAGCGATGCCGAGGTGCGCGCCGCCGCCACCGCCGCCTTTGCCGACAGCTTTATCCAGGCCCTGCCCGAAGGCTATGCCACCTTTCTGGGTGAGCGCGGCGTGCGGCTCTCGGGCGGCCAGCGCCAGCGCATTGCGATTGCGCGCGCCATGCTGAAGAACCCACCGCTGCTGCTGCTGGACGAGGCCACCAGCGCGCTGGACGCCGAGAGCGAGCGCGTGGTCCAGGACGCACTGGAATCCGCCATGCGCGACCGCACGACATTGGTGATTGCGCACCGCCTGGCCACGGTGCAAAAGGCCGACCTGATTGTGGTGCTGGACCATGGCCGCCTGGTCGAGCAAGGCACGCATGCCGAGCTGGTGGCGCATGGCGGGGTTTACGCCGGACTGGCGGCCTTGCAGTTCAACGCCTGAGCGTTGCGTCACCCCGTAATCTATAAATTTTTTGCATAGTTGGCATCTTATACGGCCTTAGACAGGCTGCGGGCGTGGGCATACAGTGCAGGCTTCTCGAATCCCACAAGGAAGCCAGCATGACGAACAGCAAATCCCCCAGCAGCACACCCACCGCGATTTCCAGCGCAGTCGCCAACCCCTTTGGCCACCCCCTGCCCTCCTATCTGCAGGCCGACCATCTGGGCCCCTGGGGCGTCTACCTGCAACAGGTAGACCGCGTGATCCCCCATCTGGGCCACCTGGCGCGCTGGGCCGAAACCCTCAAGCGCCCCAAGCGCGCCCTGATCGTGGACGTGCCGATTGAGCTGGACAACGGCACGATTGCCCACTTTGAAGGCTACCGTGTGCAGCACAACACCTCGCGCGGCCCCGGCAAGGGCGGTGTGCGTTTCCACCAGGACGTAACGCTGTCGGAAGTGATGGCGCTGTCGGCCTGGATGTCGGTGAAAAACGCTGCTGTCAACGTGCCGTTTGGCGGCGCCAAGGGCGGTATCCGGGTGGACCCCAAGACGCTCTCGCGTGGTGAGTTGGAGCGCATGACGCGCCGCTACACCAGTGAGATCGGCATCATCATCGGCCCGACCAAGGACATCCCGGCCCCCGACGTCAACACCAATGACCAGATCATGGCCTGGATGATGGACACCTACTCCATGAACGAAGGTGCCACAGCCACCGGCGTGGTGACGGGCAAGCCGGTCGATCTGGGCGGCTCGCTGGGCCGGCGCGAAGCCACCGGCCGCGGCGTCTACACCGTGGGCGTGGAGGCGGCGCGCCACATCGATCTGGACATCGGCCACGCACGTGTGGCGGTGCAGGGCTTTGGCAATGTGGGCGGTATCGCCGCCAAACTGTTTGCCCAGGCCGGCGCCCGGGTGGTGGCGGTGCAGGACCATGGCGGCACGATTTTCCAGGAGTCTGGCCTGGACGTGCCCCTGCTGCTGGAACATGTAGCGCAGCACGGCACGGTGGCAGGCTTTGCCAAGTCCGAGGTGCTGGCCAATGACGCGTTCTGGGACGTGGACTGCGACATCCTGATTCCGGCCGCACTGGAGCAGCAGATCACGGCCGCCAATGCCCATCGCATCAAGGCGCGCCTGGTGATCGAGGGCGCCAACGGCCCCACCACGCCCGAGGCCGACGACATCCTGCAGGAGCGCAATGTGCTGGTGTTGCCCGACGTGATTGCCAATGCCGGTGGTGTGACCGTGAGCTACTTCGAATGGGTGCAGGACTTCTCCAGTTTCTTTTGGACCGAAGACGAAATCAATGCGCGCCTGGTGCGCATCATGAAGGAGGCGTTTTCGGGCGTGTGGCAGGTGGCGCAGGACAAGAAGGTGAGCCTGCGCACGGCCACCTTTATCGTGGCCTGTACCCGCATCCTGCGCGCGCGTGAGTTGCGCGGTCTGTACCCCTGACATCGGCCTTGCACGGGGACCTCGGTCCCTGTGCGCGCGGGCGGGTTTACTGCAAAGGTTTCTTCAGGGATTGCGGCAAGACCATGGGCAGCACGTCTATGCCCTCTTCCACCAGGGCGCGCGCCTCATCCACCGTGGTCTTGCCACGGATGGCGCGCTCCCGGGTTTCACCGTAGTGCATCTTGCGCGCCTCTTCAGCAAAGCTGTCACCCACGTCCTGGGTGCTGGCCACAATGCGGCGCGACAGCTCCAGCCAGGCGGCCGTGAGAGAGGCGTCGGCAGGTGCGTGGGCGCCGGCAGATGCAGCGGCCGAAGTACCGCTGGATGCACCCGCCAACGTGGTTGCCGCAGCAAGGGCTGTCTGGTCCTGGGGCTGGCTCGGCAGTTCCAGCGTGGCGCCGCGGTTGTCCTGGCGCGGCGTTGACAGGTTCAGGCGCGGTGCGCTGGGTTTTTTGTGGACCGCCGCGTCCCCACACAGGGGGCACTGCACCATGGCACGCGCTGATTGCGCAACAAAGTCGTCTTCGGACGCAAACCAGCCCTCAAAGGTGTGGCCAGCCGTGCATTGAAGATCCAGAACTTTCATGCCGCCATTGTCAGGCCTGGGCCCAGCTTGCCGCGCTCTGCCACTGCAAGTCCCAGTTGCCGGCCAGCGTATTTTGCAGCCACAGGGCGCCGGCCAGGGTTTTGGCGTCGGTCACGCGGCCCTGCAGGCACCACTCCAACAGCTCTTGCGGGCTGGCGGTGAACACGTCCAGAAACTCGCCGGCGTCCAGCTTTTGCGGGCCTGCGGTGAGGCCACGCGCGAACCAGATGTCGATGAACTCGGTGGAATAGGCAATCACCGGATGCATCAGGCCGGCACGCGCCCATTCGCTGGCCGAGTAGCCGGTTTCTTCCAGCAGCTCGCGCTGCGCGCAGCTGAAGACGGACTCCCCCGGATCAAGCTTGCCGGCCGGAAACTCCACCATCACCTGGCCGACGGGATAGCGAAACTGGCGCTCCAGCACCACGCGCCAGGCACCTTGCGCGTCCTGCAACAAGGGGATGACCATGACGGCGCCAGGATGCACCACGTATTCGCGGGTGGCGGTGGCACCATCGGGCAGCGTGACATGGTCTCTGAAGGCATGCAGAAAGCGGCCCTTGAACACCTCTTCCGAAGCCTTGCGGGTTTCTATCAGGTGGGCGAAGTCAGAGGTAGTCACAACAGATTCCCGGTTTCCAATGAAAAACGGGCTGCAAAACCATTGCAGCCCGGATGAGGGTCAGACTGGCAGTGCGGACTCAGGTGCCCAGCATTTGCAGCACCGAACGGGCACACAAAGCCATGAGGCCACCGGGCATCAGGCCCAGCACAATGATGGCCGCGCCATTCAGGCACAGCACCACACGCACGTCGGCACCGGCCACCACATTGCTGGCGGTGATGGGGGCGTCGAAGTACATCACCTTGATGACGCGCAGGTAGTAGAAGGCACCAATCAGCGACATCAGTACGGCAAACACGGCCAGGTACAAATAGGCAGGTTCACCCGAAGCAATCAGGGCCTGCAGCACCGACAGCTTGGCGTAGAAACCAGCCAGCGGCGGAATGCCAGCCAGCGAGAACATGGCCACGGCCATGATGCCGGCGTACAGCGGGCTGCGCTGGTTCAGGCCGGCCAGGTCGGCAATCTCTTCGCTCTCGAAACCTTCACGCGAGAGCAGCAGCAACACGCCGAAGGCAGCCAGGGTGGTCAGCACATAGGTGATGACGTAGAACATGGAGGAGCTGTAGGCGTTCGCCGCCGGCAGGGTGCTGCCCTGGACCACACCGGCAATCACGCCCAGCAGCACGAAGCCCATTTGCGAGATGGTGGAGAAGGCCAACATGCGCTTGACGTTGGTCTGCATGATGGCGGCCAGATTGCCCAACAGCAGCGAACCGATGGACAAAACCATCAGCATTTGCTGCCAGTCTATGGCCAGGGGCAACATGCCCTCCACCAGCAGGCGCATGGTCATGCCAAAGGCCGCCAGCTTGGGTGCGCCGCCAATCATCAGGGTCACCGCTGTCGGTGCGCCCTGGTAGACGTCGGGAATCCACATGTGGAACGGCACGACACCGAGCTTGAAGGCCAGGCCGGAGACGATGAACACCAGACCAAATATCAGCACCTGATGACGCACATGGCCAGAGGCAATCGCCTTGAAGACGGCCGTGATGTCCAGCGAGCCGGTGGCGCCATACAGCATGGACATGCCGTAGAGCAGGAAACCCGAGGCCATGGCACCCAGCACAAAGTACTTGATGGCGGCTTCCGTGGCCACCACATGGTCACGGCGCAGGGCCACCAGCGCGTAGCTGGACAGGGTCAGCAGTTCCAGGCCCAGGTAAATCACCAGGAAGTTGTTGCCAGAGATCATGACGAACATGCCCAGCAGTGCGAACAGGCTCAGGGTGAACAACTCGCCGCCACGCAGCATGTCGCGCTGACCGGCGTAGGGGCGGCCATAGACCAGGGTGACCATCACGGCCACGGTGGCAAAGCACTTCAGCCATTCGCCCATGGAGTCGCTGACCACCATATTGCCAAAGCTGTAGAAGGTGGTGCCGCTGGAGGCGTACATGGCTTCGAGCAAGGCCACCACAGCCAGCGTCAGCAGGGTGATGGCATAGGTGGCACCGCGCAGGGGGGTTTTCACACCCAGGTCCATGAGGGCAATCACACAGGCCATCACGAGCAGAATCATCTCGGGGTAGACCGTGATCCAACTGATTTTGTCAATCATCTTTTATCTCTCAGTTCAGTGTGATCAGTTCAACTTGGAGTGCGCAATGTGCTGGAGCAATTGCGTGACCGATACGTCCATCACATCGGTGAAGGGCTTGGGATAGATACCCATGTACAGCACTGCGGCGGCCAGCAGGGCCAGCATCAGGAACTCGCGGGCATTGATGTCCAGCAGCTCCTGCACGTGGT
>JAYVNF010000220.1:0-15392 GCA_043758575.1 Rhodoferax sp. | reverse complement strand
CCTCTTGGAAGCGCCACTGCGCGCTGCCTTTCGCAACGTGCGGGTGGAAAACGACGGTGTGGGCGCACTCGAGGCCGAGCGCCGCTGGGGCGCCCTGCAAGGCACGCCCAACTGCGCCTATGTCACCTGGAGCACCGGTATCGGCATGGGCCTGTGCGTGGACGGTCACATCCTGCGCGGCAAGAACGGCAACGCTGGCCACGGCGGCCATATCTTTGTCACCGACAACACCGAGGCCCTGTGCGGCTGCGGCCTGATCGGCGATGTCGAGGCCCTGGTGGCCGGCAACGCGATTGCCCGGCGCTTTGCCTCTGAGGGCTATGCCGATGCCTCGGCCCTGTTCACGGCCGCACGCGCCGGCGACGCCCGCGCCATCGAGATCGTCGACGCCCTGTGCCACGTGATGGGCCGCGCCCTCTTCAACATCACCGCGCTGATGGACCTGCAGCGCATTGCCCTGGGCGGCAGCGTGTTCTGGCACAACCAGGACTACCTGCTGCCGCGCCTGCAGGCCTTTATGCAGGGCAAGTTGCCGGCGCTCACCCAGGGGCTGGAGATCGTGCCGGCGGGACTCGGCGAGCGCGTGGGCGACTACGCGGCGCTGGCGCTGGTGATGCGCTGAGCCGGTACTTTCCTCCTGGCTTTCCGTGCGGTGCAAGCCGGTCATCGGCCCATCTTCATGGGACGATCTAGCTTGCCGACAACAGGTAATCGACCACCAGCACATCGGCCAGACAGGGCTTCAGGCGTTCGACGAAGGCCAGGTGCTGGGCATGCGGCAGGTACGCATCGCGCGCGGCCACGTCGACAAAGGTCATTACAAAGGCATGGGTGAATCCATGCCCCAGACCTTCCGGACTGATGTTCTTTCCGGATTCGAAGGCGCTGATGCCGGGAATGCTGGATTGAAGGGCGCCAAAGGCGGTCGACAGCGCAGCCACCATGGCCTCATCTGTGGCCTGCGTGAATTGCACGAGAACAATGTGTTTGACTGGCATAACGGGCAATCCTAAAAGTGAGTCAATGAAACCAAGTGCGAGGGCGCGCCATGTAAGCGGCCTTCATAGCTGCGCCTGTGCAAGCTGAGCCCGCGTTGGCAGGCCCTCCGTATCACCAAGAACCTGCACGGCCCGAGCCCCCATCCAGGCTCCGCGCCGCACGGCATCGTGGACCTTGAGCCCTTCCAGCATGCCGCTGATCACGCCAGCGGCAAAGCCATCACCCGCGCCCACCGTGTCGACAAGGTGTTCCACTGGAAAACCTGGGACGTAGGCAGCCTGCGTCGTAGTCGCCCAGTACGCGCCCTCTGGCCCCAGCTTGATGACGACCAGGGACACTCCGGCATCCAGATAGAACCTGGCAATGGCCTCGGGAGCATCCTGGCCGGTCAGCAGCCTGCCCTCTGCAATCCCCGGCAGCACCCAGTCGGCACGCAAGGCCAGGCGGTTGATGGTCTGGCGCATGTGGTCCGCGCTGGCCCACAGCGAGGGGCGCAAATTCGGGTCAAAGGAAATCGTCTTTCCGTGTTGGCGCATGGCCTCCATGCTGGCAATGGAGGTTTCAAGGCAGTTCTTCGACAGGGCCGCGAAGATGCCGGTGGCATGCAGATGCCTGGCGCTGCCCAGCCAGGCCAGGTCCATTTCCTCCGGCTGCAACAGACTCGCAGCGGAGCCCTTGCGGTGGTACTCCACCTCGGGGTCGCCACCCCCTTGCACACGGCCTTTGATAAGAAAGCCGGTGCGTTGGCTGGCATCACACACCACGTGCGAGCAGTCGATGCCCTCGGCCTGCATGGCGTGCAGCAGGTACCGGCCCATGGAGTCGGTGCCCAAGCGGCTGCACCAGCCGACCTGCAGGCCCAGGCGTGCCAGGCCAATCGCCACATTGGTTTCGGCACCGGCGGTGCGCTTGGAAAAGGCCTGGGCCTGCTCCAGTGGCCCCGCCTGGTCTGCCACCAGCATCAGCATGGTTTCACCCAAAGTCACTACATCCAGCGCCATTCAGATCGTCTCCCGGTAGATGGCGCCCGTCAGGTAATTGGGCCAGTTGCGCTCAAAGAAGGGACGCTCTTGCTGTAGCAGCTCCCTGGGCTGGCGGGTGGCGATAGACATGGCTGAGCCGTCCCACTTCACCACGATTTGCTCCTCCTTGTCCTCGGCCCTTTCCCTACGAAAGCGGTAGGCCTCCAGCGGCCCCTGGCGGGTGCTGGGAACACACTCGCCGGTGCTGTCGCAAATCACCCGGGCGCCGCGGCTGCCGCCCCCTTTGGCCACGTAGAAGTTCAGCGCACACAGGATGGCATGGGACGCCAGTGCGTTGTGCCGCCACTGCAAGGCGTGGGTTGCGCCAAAGCTGGTGGCGTCACAGGCGATACCCTGGTCACGAATCGCTTGCCAGAGTTGCTGCGCCTCACCCAGGGCCGCTGCGATCTGCTTTGCCTGGCACATCATTCCGGCCGCATCGCTCATGCGCGCCTGCACCGCGCGCTTGATGCCGGCCGGCTGGATCGGGCTGCATTCTTGCAAGGCAGACTGGATATGCAACACACCCTCTGCAATCGCAAGGTCGGCGCCGGGGGCGCTGGGCACTACCTGCCTGGAAGCGATGTGCTCGGCACAGCGCGTACCAAACACCTGACCGGAATTCAGCGCCGCTCCGCCGGGGCGCGTAACGCCGTGCGTGCCCGCCGCCTCACCAATGGCATAGCAGCCATTCAGGCTGGTCTGGCCCCAGATGTCGACTGCCAGGCCGCCATTCATATGCTGGTTGTTCATGGCAAACAACAAGGGGTGTTTCTCTATATCGACCTTGTACTGTTTGTACAGTTCGATAGACAGTGGGTTCATGGTTTTCAGCCGCTCGATCGGCTTTTCCAACAAGGCACCCGACTTTTCCAGGTAGGTATAGACGTCCGCATCCAGACGCGCCAGATCAAAGGGCTGGTCGCCCGGGACGGCCACCGGATTGCGGTTGAAGTCCATATAGACTTTGCGCCCGGCCTGCATTTCCCTGAACACAGCCAGGTCAAACAGGCTGGAGCCAAAGTCCAGCATGCGGGTCGCATGGAAGGGCCACTGGTAGCCTTTGCGGAAGGTGTTGGAGACCAGTTCCTGCGTTGTGCGGTAGTACTCGGCCAGGAAGTTGCGCTCCGCCCCGGCGTCGTCCACAGCGTACACATAGGGCATGCATTGCGCGTAGGTGCCCGAGAGATTCCAGGGGAAGCCGTCGCGTGAGGTCCCAATGCCAAACTGGCTTTCGGTCAGATTGACGGCCTCTATGCCGGCCTCCAGGCCCAGGCCCAGCGAGCCAAAACAGTTGCGGGGATAGACGCTGTCACGGTAGAGCTCGCCCGGTCCACCGGCCGCCAGCACCAGGCAGTCGCACAGATGCGCCACCAGGCCGTGGGGGTTGTTCTCGGCGCGCAACTGCGGGTCTATGCACAGAACGCCCGTGGCCTTGCGCCCCTGCCCCTCTTGCCCTTCCTGCACCAGGATGCGAACCACCGTGGTCTGGTTGTACACCGGTATGCCCAGGTGCAGGGCCTCCTGCGCCAGCACCTTCACCATCAGACGGGAGGTGCGCGGTCCGCAGCTGGTGGCGCGTCCCACTTCGTCATGGTCGGTCTGGTAGCGCAGCACACCACCATAGCTGTCCACCGGTAGCGGCAGCCCCAGGAACTGCAGAGTGGACAGGGCGCGGGCAGACCCCACGGCCTCGACATAGGCCGTGTCCTGGTCCATGGCGCCACCGGCACCCAAGGCCTGTGCCATCGCCTTGAAATTGTCGCCCCGGTCTGCGGTGTTGGCCGTGTGCAAGGTCTGCTTGTCCGAGCCCGAGCAGGCGGAGGTGCCACCGTAGGCGCTTTGCGTGAGCACGCAAACCTCCACACCCCGGCGCTTCAATTCCACGGCCGCACGCAAGCCGGCAGCACCGCTGCCCACAATGACCACGGGTGCGCGCCGCAGGGGAATATTCCAGCCATGCGCCGTGGTCCATTCCTTGGTGGGTGGCTTGGGGCTCAGGCGCGGCATTTTCACATCCGTCAGCGCATCCAGAATGGCTTGGGAAACTTCGGCACCGCGCGGTGCCTGCCGGGAATCGCCCGGTGCATGCCGGGTATCTATTGGCTTGGCCATCACTCAGAGCTTTCCAAGAATATGGTCTGCACCTCTTTCCGCCACCATGATGGAGGGCGCATTGGTATTGCAGGAGGGCACGCGGGGCATGACCGAGGCGTCCACCACGCGGATACCTTGCAAGCCTATGAGCTTGAGGTCCGGTGTCACGACGCTGCGTGCATCCGATGCGGCTCCCATCTTGCAGGTGCCCACCGGGTGGTGATCGGTCTTGGCATGCGCGCAGGCGTAGTTGAAAAGGTCTTCGTCGGTGGTCAAGCCGGCGCCCGGCAGCACTTCCGCCTTGACGTAACGCTGCAAGGCTTTCTGGCTGAGGATTTCACGCGCCAGGCGCAGGCCCTTGATACCCATGGCCCTGTCATACGGGTCTGACCAATAGTTCGGATCCAGCAGCGGTGCCGCACTGGGATCGCCGCTGGCCAGGCGCACCGTGCCGCGTGAACGGGGGCGCAAATAGGCGGTGTTCAGGGTCACGCCGGAGTTCTGCATCTTGGCCACACCCGCTTCAATTCCGGAACCCAGCCCCAGGTGGAACTGGATGTCTGGCGAGCGTACATTCGCTTGGGGGTCGGCATACCAGAAGCCACCGGTTTCAAACAGACTGGAGGCCACCGGCCCCTTCTTGAACAGCAGGTACTGAAGGCCGGCCCAGGCCGCATGGTGCGGCTGGTTGTACTTGTCATAGGTATGGTCGCCGGTGCATTCCGCGATGACGAACAAGTCCAGGTGGTCCTGCAGATTGGAGCCCACCCCCGGCAAATCATGGACCACAGCAACCCCCACGGACCGCAGGTGGTCGGCCGGGCCTATGCCAGACTGCATCAGCAGCTTGGGTGAACCCATGGCACCCGACGACACAATGACCTCGCGCTCGGCACGCAGCACGGATGTTGCCCGGCTCTTGCCCTGCACCACTTCCACACCCACCACGCGTGTGCCTTCCACGATCACGCGCGTGGCCATGGTGTGCAGCATGACCGAGAGGTTGGCCCGGTCGCGGATCGGCTTGAGGTAGGCGATGGAGGTGGAGGAGCGCCTGGCATTCAACTGGGTGAGCTGGTAGTAGCCCAAGCCCCCTTGGGTCTCGCCATTGAAGTCGGGGTTGAAGGGAATCCCCAACTCCTGGCCGGCCTGGAAATAGGCTTCACAAATGGGCAAGGGGCTGATGGGGTTGGAGACACCCAAGGGGCCTTCGTAGCCGTGGTAGCGGTTGGCAAAACGCTGGTTGTTCTCGGCCTTCTTGAAGTAGGGCAATACCGCCTCATAACCCCAACCCGTGGCGCCCTCCTCGCTCACCCATTCGTCGTAATCCGCTGGCACGCCACGCGTGTAGAGCTGTGCATTGATCGACGATCCGCCACCTATGACCTTGGCCTGGGTGAAGCGCAAGACACGGTTCTGGAGATGCTTTTGTGGCACGGTGTGCCAACCCCAGGAGCCAATGCCTTTGGTCATCTTGGCAAAGCCCGCTGGCCAATGGAAGTAGGGATGGCCATCGCTGCCACCGGCTTCCAGCAGCAGAACTTTCACCTGGGGGTCTTCACTCAGCCGACGTGCCAGAACGCATCCGGCAGAGCCACCGCCGGTGATGATGTAGTCAAAATTTTCGCTTGTCATGGTGTGTGCAATCAGACGTTTTCGCGCAGGTGGGCGCCTACACGCAGGCTTTGGGCCGCCACCGTCAATGCCGGGTTCACCGCAGCGGAAGACGGGAAAAAGCTGGAATCCATCACGAACAGGTTGTCGTGGTCCCAGGCCTTGCAAAAGGGGTCCAGTGCCGACGTCGCCGGATCATTGCCAAAGCGAATGGTGCCGCACTGGTGGGACACCACGTCGGTTCCAAACGGTGCCGACAAGACGATCGGGTAACCCGTGCCGCGCAAAATGCTCTTGCACTTGGCCACCCAGCGCTGGTGGGTCTGCATATTGGTGCGGTGCCAATGCAGGTTGATCGCACCGTCTGGCCGGATGGTGATGCGGCTATCCGGGTGCGGCAAATCTTCACTCTGGGCGTACCAGTCCACGCTGTGGCTTGCCAGCGCAGACCGGACAAATTTGGGGAAGGCGCCCAAGGCGCCACGCAGCATGGGTTCCTTGATTTTCCCCAGCAGCTGCAAACTGCCCAGCGGCATATCGCCCTCGCCTTCGCCAAAGTAGTAGTCATGCACAGCCAAGGTCTTGGGAAACTGGGTGGTGTTGGTCTTGAACGGATGCACCGCCATCAGCGCACTGGTGTTGTGGGTCATGTAGTGGCGCCCCACCACGTCCGAGCTATTGGCCAGGCCGCGCGGATTGCGGGCATTGGCGGAACGCAGCAGCACAGCGGCGGAATTGATGGCACCGGCACTGAGCACAAAGGTGCTGGCGCTGATGCGCTGGCGTACGCCATCCACGTTGACCACGGCCGCGACCACCTTGCGGCCGGTTGCGTCGGTTTCCAGCTTTTCAACCAGGGCATTGGTCATCAGTTCAATATTGCTGCTGCGCCGCGCGGGTTCAATCAGCTTCATTTCCGCATCCCCCTTTGCATTGATTTTGCAAGGGAAGGCATCACAGTTGGAGCAGCGCTGGCAGGTGCCCCCGGGGCCAAAATCCACCGCGCTGGGCATGGGGAAAGGTTGCAATCCCTGGGCGCGTAATTTACTGGCAATGGCATCGATCACGGGCTCGTGCGGAATAGGACCATGGGCATAGCCGGCGCTGCGTGGTGGGTCACTCGGGTCCTGCCCGGCTTGGCCCCGCACGCCAAACAATTGCTCGGCTTTGCCGTACCAGCTTTCCAGTTCCTGGTAGGGAAAAGGCCAGGCCGGTGAAACACCTTCCGGGTGCTTCAGGGCTTCGAAGTCTTTCTCCCGGAAGCGGAACATGGCTGTGCCATAGAACTTGGTGCTGCCCCCGACAAAGTAAAACATGCCGGGCTGAAAGGCGCGTCCATCGGCAAACCAGGTTTCCTTGGTGTGGTAACGGCGCTCGCAAAACACTGCCACCGGATCCCAGTTTTGGGCCTCTCTGGGCAGGGCCGGACCCCGCTCAATAATCAGCACCCGGGCCTTGCTGCCAGCGAGTTGCAAAGCAACAGCGCCGCCACCTACGCCGGATCCGATGATGACCACATCATAATTTTTCATTGCAAAAGTCTTCAGGCGATCAGCAACTCGGTCTTGGCATCAAAGCACACCAGCTTGGTCAGGTCCACCGTGAAGGGGGTCTCTTGCCCCACGTTCAAGGCCAGATCCGGATCCAGTGTGGCGGTGAATTCATGGCCACCAAAATTCAGAATAACCTGTGTATCGGCACCGGTTGGCTCAATCACCTCAATTTTTGCCACAAAGGGGCGCTGCAGCGCATGGGGGGCTAGCGTGGACGTCGCCAGATTGATCGCTTCAGGGCGAATGCCGGCAATGACTTCCTGCCCCAGATAGCGTTTGAGGAAAGCGAACTGCTCGGACAGAGGCAAGGTGACCTTCTTGCCATTGCCGGTCTGGAAGTCCAGTGACAGGGCGCCGGCCACATCCACCACCTGGGCCTTTGCCAGGTTCATGCGCGGCGAGCCCATAAAGCCGGCGACAAAGGTGTTGGCCGGGCGGTTGTAGACCTCGTGTGGCGTGCCCAGCTGCTGCACCACGCCGCCCTTCATCACGGCAATGCGGGTGGCCAGGGTCATGGCCTCGATCTGGTCGTGCGTGACATAGACGATGGTGGATTTGAGGCGCTGGTGCAGCTTCTTGATTTCGGTGCGCATGTCCAGGCGCAGCTGGGCATCCAGGTTGGAGAGCGGCTCGTCAAACAGGTAGAGCTTGGGTTCGCGCGCCAGGGCACGGCCTATGGCCACGCGCTGGCGCTGGCCGCCGGAGAGTTGGCGCGGCTTGCGCTCCAGCAGATGTTCAATCTGCAGCAGCTTGGCCACGCTTCGCACGCGTGCGGCCCGTGCCGACTTCTCCACCTTGCGCATTTCCAAGGGGAACTCGATGTTCTTGGCCACCGTCATATTGGGGTAGAGCGCATAGGACTGGAACACCATGGAGATGTCCCGTGCGGCGGGCGCCACGTTGGTGATGTCACAGCCATCCAATTTGAGCAGCCCACCGGTGAGCTCTTCCAGGCCGGCGATGATGTTCATCAAGGTGCTTTTGCCGCAGCCGCTGGGGCCGACCAGCACCAGGAACTCTCCGTTCTTCAAGGCAATGGAGACATCGTGAAGAATCTGGACCGGGCCGAAGCTCTTTTGGATACTGACGAGATCGAGTGAAGACATGTGTTAACCCTTGACTGAACCGGCCATCAGACCGCGTACAAAATATTTGCCAGAGACCAGGTACACCACCAGGGTGGGAATGGCCGCGATAAAGGCACCTGCGAAATGAACGTTGTATTCCTTCACACCGGTGGAGCTGCTGACCAGGTTGTTGAGCGCCACGGTCATGGGGAAGGAGGTGTAGTCGCTGAAGGACGCACCAAACAGGAATTCATTCCAGATGTTGGTGAACTGCCAGATGACAGTGACCACAATGATGGGCGCGCTGTTGGGCAGCAAGATCTTGTGCAGCACACCAAAGAAACCCGCCCCGTCCATGCGCGCCGAACGCACCAATTCGTTGGGAAAGGCTGCGTAGTAGTTGCGAAAGAACAGCGTGGTGAAACCGATGCCGTAGACCACGTTCACAAAGATCAGCCCCTTGACGGTGCCGGCCAGGCCCAGGAATCCCAGGGTCTTGGCCATGGGGATCAGCACGATCTGGAACGGAATGAAGACCGAAAACAGCATGGCTGCAAAAAGCGTGTCGGCAAACTTGAACGTGAACTGGGTCAGGATGTAGCCGTTCAAGGCACCAATCAGCGTGGACAGAATCACCGCCGGAATCACCAGCAAAAAGGAGTTGATGAAGTAGGGCTTGAGGCCGGTGGCCTGCACCCCGATTTGGGTCTTGCTCCAGGCCTGCAGCCAGGGCTCCACGGTCCACTCCATTGGCAAGGCCAGCAGGTTGCCATTGCGGATCTCGTCCAGGGGTTTGAGCGAGTTCACCACCATCACGTACACCGGCATGATGAAGGCGAAGGCCGCGATGAGCAGGATCAGATAGAGCAACACACGTGCGGCCTGGGTCAAGGGGGTCTTATCCATGGTTGCCCTTTCGGAGTTCGGAATACAGGTAAGGCAGCACCACCACCGCGATGCCCAAGAGCATCAGCACGGAGCTGGCCGCACCCACTGCCATTTCATTGCGGGTAAAGGTGTACTGGTACATAAACACAGAAGGCAGCCAGGTGGAGCGGCCCGGTCCGCCATTGGTCAGTGCGATCACCAGGTCATAGGACTTGATGGCCATGTGGGCCAGGATCACAAAGGCCGAGATGAACACGGGCCCGAGTTGGGGAATGATGATGCGCTGGTAGATCTGCCAGGTCTTGGCACCATCCAGGCGTGCGGCATTGATTTGCTCGCTGTCCACACCGCGCAGTCCGGCCAGGAACATGGCCATCACAAATCCTGCGGTCTGCCAGACGGCGGCGATGACCACGCAGTAAATGGCCATCTCCGAACTCTTGATCCAATCGAAGGGGATATTCTCAAAGCCCATGGCCTTGAGCGAGTGCTCCACACCCACGCCCGGATCCAGCAGCCATTTCCAGGCGGTTCCGGTCACGATGAAGGACAGCGCCATGGGGTACAAAAAGATCGACCGCAGCGCACTCTCCGCGCGCACCTTCTGGTCAATCAGAATGGCCAGGGTCAAGCCCAGTCCCATTGCGATCAGGATATACAGGCTGGCAAAAATCCAGAGGTTTCCCAGCGCCACGCTCCAGTTTTCCAGCGCAAACAAACGAGTGTAGGCAGCCGTGCCGTTCCACTCCATGTTCGGCAGAATCGTCGATGCCGTAAACGACAGGTACACCGTAAACATGATGTAACCGTAGACGCACACCAGCACCAGAAAGGCACTGGGTGTGATCAATAGCTTGGGTAGCCAACCTGCTTTCATAGCATCTTCTCCATTCGTCGTTGAGGCGATGGCCGGACCGAGGCAGCGCTCTGCCCGACCATCGCCTGGGGAGCCTTTAGTTCTTCGCGGCGGCTGCCATTTCAACTGCGGCCTTCTTGGAGTCGATGGAGCCGTTGAACTGGCGTGTGATCACGTCGTAGAAGGCGTTCTTGATCGACGCAGGCACTGCATGTCCATGCGCCATGGAGCCCACCAGGTGGTCGCTCTTGTTGGCCTCGGCCAGGTCCTTGATGGCCTTCTTGCCGCAGGCGTCAAAGGCGGTGTCCGGCACATCGGTTCGGGCCGGGGCCGAGCCCTTTACCACGTTAAAGGCCGACTGGAAGCCGGGTTCCAGAATCGCGGTCGCCAGCTTGTTCTGTGCAGCCACCTTGTCTGCCCCCACCTTGAACATGGCGAACTGGTCGGCATTGAAAGACACGGTGCCTTGGGTGCCGGGGGTGCGGAAGCAGGCAAAGTCCTTCATGGCAACTTTTTTGGCACCGACAAACTCGCCCTTGGCCCAGTCACCCATCATCTGGAAGCCGGCCTTGCCGCTGATCACCATGCCACTTGCAACGTTCCAATCGCGACCCGAGAAATCCTTGTCCACGTACTTGCGCAACTGGCTCATGCGGTCGAAGGACTTGACCATGGTGTCAGAGTTCAAAGCCTTGGAGTCCAGATCGATGAAGGCCTTCTTGTAGAAGTCCAGTCCACCAGTGGCCAGCACCACGCCGTCGAACACCGTGGCTTCTTGCCAGGGTTGTCCGCCATGGGCCAGACCGATAAAGCCGGCTTTTTGCACCTTGTCCAGGTCTGCAATGAACTCATCCCAGGTCTTGGGTTCGCTCGTGACACCGGCCTTGGCCAGCACCTCCTTGTTGGCCCACACCCAGTTGGTGGAGTGCACATTGACGGGTGCTGCCACCCATTTTCCGTTGTACTTGGAAAACTTCTGCAGGGCGACGGGCACGGTCTTGTCCCAGCCTTCTTTGGTAGCGATGGCGTTCAGATCGGACAGCACACCTTGCTTGGCCCAGTCCTGGATGTCAAAGCCCAGCATCTGCACGGCAGTGGGCGGGTTGCCCGCTGTCACGCGCGCACGCACGGCGGTCATGGCCTGCTCACCGCCGCCACCGGCCACCGGCATGTCGTTCCACTTCACGCCCTGCTTTTCCAGATTGCCCTTGAGCACACCCAGTGCGGCGGCTTCACCGCCTGAGGTCCACCAATGCAGAACTTCAACGGCCTCTTCGGCCATCACGGGAGCCGCGAAGGCTGCTGCGATCAACAGTCCCAATACTTGTTTCTTCATTTCAAATCTCCTGTCAGTTTTAAAAATATGCGACGCCAATCAGCGCTCGCTGAAATGCCACTGGGTGGCGTTACCCGTCCAGGCCCTTGCAGGCCCGCACGAATCCTTTGGCATCAGCGCGGCAGGTACCAATCGGTACGGGCGCCCAGATGCATTTGCAGGGTCTTGGTTTCGGTGTAATCCTCGGTCGCAAAGCGGCCCAGTTCACGGCCAATGCCGCTTTGCTGGTAACCGCCGAAGGGCAGCTCGGCGTGGCCTTCCAAAAAGGTATTGACCCAGATGGTTCCTGCCCTTATGCGCCGAGCTGCTGTCAGGCAGGTTGTGAAATCTTGACTCCACACCGCTGCCGACAGGCCGTACAAGGTGCCATTGGCCAGCGCAACGGCCTCGTCCAGATCCTTGAAAGTCAACATGGCGAGCACGGGGCCAAAGACTTCTTCGCGGGCAATGGCCATGTCGGACTTCACGCCCGTGACGACCGTGGGTTCGATGTACATGCCCATGCCGGCGATTTGCGCGCCGCCCAGGGCCACGGTGGCACCGGCCGCCCTGGCCGCATCAATGTGAGCCAGAATCGTGTGCAGCTGCTTTTCGGTGGTGATGGCACCGACTTGCATGCCCGCCACCAAGGGGTCGCCCACCAAGACGCGCTTCGAGCGCTCCACCACTTCGGCAGCGAACTTCTCGGCAATCGATTCCTGCACCAGAATCCGGCTGCCGCTGTTGCAGCACTGGCCGGCATTGAAGTAAATGCCGTAGACCGCAGCGTCTACCGCTGCATCCCAGTCGCAATCGGCAAACACGATTTGCGGGTTCTTGCCACCGAGTTCCATGGACACTTTTTTCAGGGTTGCGGCAGATTTCGCAACGGCGGCCTTGCCAACGGCGGTAGAGCCGGTGAAGGAAATCATGTCCACCTCCGGGTGCGACACCATCACGTCACCGACCACATGGCCCAGGCCAACCACGATGTTGACCGCACCGGCCGGCACGCCGGCATCGATCAGGATTTGACCCAGCATGACGGTGGTGCCGGAAGTGAATTCAGAAGGTTTCACCACGGCCGTGCAGCCTGCTGCCAGGGCAAAGGGAAGCTTCTGGCTGACGATGAGAAACGGAAAGTTCCAGGGCGTGATGACGCTGACCACCCCGATGGGATCACGCAGCACCACGCCCAGGGTGTTCTCGCCCAGGGTGTTGTAGCTGTCGCCGTGCAGGTTGCGCGCCAGGGTGGCGGCGTACTGCCAGAGGTCGGCCGAGCCTTCAATCTCTGCCAATGCCTGCGCCAGGGGTTTGCCGTTTTCCAGCGTCTCCATTTCGGCAAGGGCCTGCTTGCGTTCCAGGATCAGGTCGGCCACTTTGCGCAGCACCTTGGAGCGCTCAGCGCCCTTCATGCGTGGCCACTCGCCCTTGTCAAACGCTTTGCGCGCTGCGGCAATGGCGCGTTCGGTGTCAGCGACACCGGCCTTTGCATACACGGCGACCAGTTGGTCGTGCGCCGGCGACTTGCGCTCCAGCGTGGCGCCGTCAGCCGCGGCAAGCCATTGGCCGTCAATCAGCAGCTTGCCTTCGAAGACGGGACGTGTCGCCAAGTTGCTTGTGGTGAGGGGAGTGGACATGGTGGGTCTTTCGATTTGCTTTGAATAAGGTATCAGCGGCCGACGTAAGCGGCCTTGCGCTTTTCTTTGAAACTGGCGATGCCCTCTGCGGCATCCTGGGTGCTGGCGGCCAGTGCGCCGGCCATGGCTTCGAGCACCGCATCGCGGTCTTCGCCCGTGGCGGCATTGACCAGTTGCTTGGTCAATTGCAGGGAAATTGGCGCCTTGGTCGCCATGTCGGCCGCCAGCGCCTTGGCGCGGGCCATGAGTGCATCGGCCTGGACCACTTCATGCACCAGACCGGCGTGCAAGGCCTGGGTGGCAGACAGGCGCTGGCCACTGATGGCCAGGTACTTGGTCTGGCTGCCGCCAATCAGGCGCACCATGCGTTGCGAGCCGGACCAGCCGGGGCAGGTGGCGATGGACGCCTCTGGCAGTGCGTATTGGGCAGCCGTTGTGGCAATGCGGATGTCGGCACTGATGGCCAGCTCCAGCCCGCCGCCAAAGGCGTGGCCGTTGATGGCCGCAATGACGGGCTGGCGCAGGCGCGCCCATTGGTCAAACACCTGGTGGCCGCGCTTGACCCACTGGCGCCACATGTCCAGTGCATCCAGTGCGGCCCATTGGGTGATGTCGGCACCGACACAGAAGGCGCGGCTGCCGGCGCCCGTCAAGATGACGACGCGAATGTCCCGGTCGGCATCAATGGCGCGGGCATGGGCCTCCAGCTCACCCAGCATTTCCGGTGTCAGCGTATTGAGTTTGGGTTCGCGATTCAGTGTGACGATGCACACATCACCAGCGCGCTCGATCAGGGTCAAGGCTTCGGTCATGGCTTATTTCCCGGCTTTCAGTTGCAAACCCATGGGGGCGTCGGTAAACAAGGCTGCATCCATCTGCTTCAGCGCGGGACTCACACGCAGTGCAATTTCTGCCTGGTCCAGGATGTCACGTTGCAAATCGATGCCGGGTGCGATTTCGGTCACCACCAGGCCGTCTGGTTCAAGGCGGATGACGCAGCGCTCAGTGACATAGGTCACGTGCTGCTGGCGTTCGCGCCCCACGACACCACTGAAGGTGATGTGCTCGCCCTTTTTGACGAACTTGCGTGTCTTGCCTTCCTTGAGGATGGTCAGCCGGCCGTTGCCCACTTCCAGTTGCGCACCCGCCGTGAAGAAGCCGGAGAACACAATGTTCTGGGCGTGGGCCGTGATGTCCACAAAGCCACCGCAACCGGCGGTCAGGTACGGTTTGGCACCGAGCTTGGAGACGTTGACACTGCCGTTCTCATCCACCTGCAGAAAGGAAAGCAAGGTGGCATCGAAGCCTGCGCCCTGGAAGTAAGTGAACTGGTTGCTGGACGCCATGATGGCATCTGCATTGGAAGCACAGCCAAAGGCAAAGCCCAGCAAGGGCATGCCACCCACAGCACCTTGTTCAATCGCCCAGGTGACATCACCGTGCAGCCCCTCTTCCAGCAAGATACGCGGAACGTTGGCCGAAATACCGAAGCCCAAATTCACAGCAGAGCCGTCTTTCAGCTCCATGGCGGCGCGGCGTGCAATGACCTTCTCCGGGCCGAACACCTGGTTCTCAAAGGTACTCAGGGGTTGCTGGATCTCACCGCTGATGGCCGGGTCGTACACCGTCTGGGTGGTTTGCCACTGGTCTGGGTCAACCACGATGTAGTCCACCAGGTTGCAGGGCACATGCACATCGTGGGGCCGCAGGCTGCCTTGCTTGACCACGCGTTTGACCTGCGCAATCACAATGCCGCCGTTGTTGCGTGCGGCCAGCGCCTGGTCCAGGCCACCCAGCAGGGCGCCTTCATGCTCGTACGTGAGGTTGCCCTTTTCGTCTGCCGTGGTGGCGCGGATGATGGCAACCTGGGGGACGATGGCCGGGAAATACAACCAGTCCTGGCCATCAAAGCGCTCCTTGCGTGCCACCGGATGGGAGGCGGCCCGCTCGTTCATCGCACAGCCCTGCAAGGCCGGATCCACAAAAGTCCCCATACCCACCTGGGTCAACACACCGGGGCGCCGGGCCGCGGCATCGCGGTGCATGTCGAACAGGATGCCGCTGGGGATGTTGTAGGCCTCGATCTGGTTTTCAACAATCATTTTCCAGATGGCGGGCATCGGCAGAGAAGAGGGGCCGCTGGGATAGGAGCCCGCCAGGATGCGGCTCAGCAGGCCTGGCTTGGCAATGTGGTCTATGCCCTTGATGCCATACATGTCACCGGCTGCGATAGGGTTGAGGGTGGTGATGTTTTTGGGTGCGCCCTCTTCGTCAAAGCGCTCACCGATGCCCTTGAGGACTAGGTCCGGGCAACCCAGGCCGCTGCTGGAACTGATGCTGA
>JAYVNF010000219.1:0-5241 GCA_043758575.1 Rhodoferax sp. | reverse complement strand
GCACTCGGTGGCGGTCTGCGCCATGATGGTGGCTCTGGCCAAGCAGCTCAAACTGAACGAACACCAGACCCGCCAGGCCGGCATCGCCGGCCTGATGCACGACCTGGGCAAGGCCATGATTCCGATGGAGGTTTTGAACAAGCCAGGCAAGCTCAGCGATGCCGAGTTCGACATCGTGAAGCGCCATCCGGTGGAGGGCTACCGCATGTTGCTGAGCGGCACCGATGTTGATCCGATTGTGTTGGACGTGTGCCTGCACCACCATGAAAAGACCGATGGCTCGGGCTATCCCAAAGGGCTCAAGGACGCCGACATCAGCCTGTTTGCCAAGATGGGTGCGGTCTGCGATGTCTACGACGCCGTCACCTCCAACCGCCCCTACAAGGCCGGCTGGGACCCGGCGGAATCCCTGCGCCGCATGGCCGAATGGGCCAAGGGGCACTTTGACATGCAGGTGTTCCAGGCCTTCGTCAAAAGCCTGGGCATTTACCCCATCGGCAGTCTGGTGCGGCTGAGCTCCGGCCGCCTGGGCGTGGTGGTGGAGCAGACCGGCAAGTCCCTGACCACGCCCACGGTCAAGGTGTTCTTTTCCACCAAATCCGATATGCGGATTGTTCCCGAACTGGTGGACCTGTCGCGCCCCGGCATCAGCGAAAAAATTGTCGGGCGGGAAGACCCGGCCAAATGGCATTTCAATGACCTCAACGAGCTGTGGTCCGGAATCGCTTCCCAGTGACTGAGTAAACCCCAACGGGGAAGGGTAACCGCCTGTGACAAAATGCCAGACAACTATGACGCACAACCGCACACCCGTCTTTTGGGGCATTTTTGCCGCGTTGCTGCTGCTGTCCACCAACGGTTTTTCCCTGACGCTGGGCCGCATCCGCGGTTCGGCTCTGCTGGGCAAACCGCTGGACCTGTCGGTGCTTGTGCAATATGCCGCTGACGAAGACGTTTCTTCCGCCTGCTTTGATGCCGATGTGCATTACGGCGATACGCCGCTGGAACACAGCCGCATCGTGCTCAAGTCCCAGCCTGGGCAAGAACCCCATACGCAGACCCTGCGGCTGACATCCGCTGCCAGCGTTGATGAAGCCATCGTGCGTGTGACGCTCAAAACCGTGTGCGGCGCCAGGACCTCGCGCAACTACACCTTGCTGGCCGACGTGGTCAGTGAGTTGACAGCTGCCGCACCGCTGGACCGCCCGATCGCTGCCCCCCTCGCTGTGGGGGCGGCGGCCACAGGTCCAAGCGCCCCCGGCACACTGGCGCCTGCAGTGGGCAATGGCGCTGCACCGGCGATGGGCAAGCCTGCAGTGAACCAACCTATGGTGAGCAAGCCTGCGGCGGGCGTGCCCACCGTCAGCCACAAACCGGTGGCGCGGCCAGCGTTGAAACTGGTGCCAGCGCCTGCCAAGGCCACTGTGGATGCAGCGGCGCTGGAAGACCTGCAGCGGCGCGTGGACGAAATCTCCAAATGGCAGGCCACCAGCAGCAGTGCCGATGATCTGCTCAAGAGTGAGGCACGCGCCAAAGCACTGGAAGCCGATATCCGGGGGCTGCAGGTCGTTACCGCCAAAAACCAAAAGAATATCCAGATGGTTGCGGATGCGCTGGAAAACGGCAGCTCTCAAAATTACGGCCGCACTCTGGCCTACGCCCTCGGTGCCGTGCTGCTGGCCGTTCTGGCGGGCTTGGCCTATGTGCTGACCCGTAAACGCGGTGCCGGCGATGAGGGCACAGATGCTTCGCCCTGGTGGTCGGCGCAGAACGAGCGGCCCCGCGCCAGTGCGCCCGTCACCGCCCTTGCGGCCACAACTGGCCTGGAGCGCGGCACTGCGGCCGAGCCTGAAGACTCTGTTCCAGCGGCATTGCCAAGCGCGCCGTTGTTGCCGCAGAATGGTTTGCGCAGTAGCACGATGGCAGCAGCTACGCCGCCGGCGCATCCTGCAGGTGCTGCTGCAGTTGTTGTTGGGGCCTCTGGTGTGGCAGCCGCCCTGGCTGGCACCGCAGTTGCCCTGCCGCCTGCCGCTGGCAGGTCGTCGGTACCCATGGGTCGCGCCGCCCGCGCGGACTTCACCCCCAGTGGTCCTGGCAATCTGAAGTCGATCAACACCCGGGAAATGCTGGACGTGCGCCAGCAGGCCGAATTCTTCATGGCCCTGGGCCAGCACGATGAAGCTGTGCGCTTGCTGGAGAGCAACATCACGGGAAGTGCGGACTGCAATCCGCTGGTGTTCCTGGACCTGCTGAAGATCTTCCACACCCTGAGTCGCCGCGCAGATTTTGAACGTTACCGTGAAGAGTTCAATGCGCAGTTCACAGGGCGTATACCGGCCTATGCCAACTTCCTGCAGGAGGGCAATGGCCTGGACGCGTATGAAGACATATGCCACCAAATCGTGGTGTTGTGGCCGACCGAATACACCGTGGACTTTATCGAGCAATGCCTGGTGCGTCTGCCCGAAGACGATCCCGAGCAGGGCATAGACCTGGAAGCCTTCAAGGACTTGCTCTTGCTCTACGGGGTCTTGAAGCGCTTGGACCAGGGCTACGACTCCAATCTGGCGCCGTTCAGTGCTTCTCGCCCGGAGCCTACGCAAAATGCTTCCGTCAATGCGGCACTGACCGGTGCCGCGACGGCATTGCTACCCGCCTCCCACGAGGGCTCCGGGGCCTACGGCGCAGCCACTGCGCCCATGGACATCGACATTGATTTGGACTTCAACTCAGTGAGGGACTTGGACCTGGATCTGGACTTGGATCTGGACCTGAGCGAAGCCTCTGCCAAGCCGCCCTCCAACAACCTGATTGATTTTGATATGTCGGCCTTCATGGCACAGAAAAATTCCGACGCATCCAAATAGCAAAGCAAGCTTCAGCGGCGCACCTGCAGGGCGCCCGGGTTGACGATATGGGTGGGCGTGCCCTTGATGAAGTTCACCACATTGTCGAAGGCCTTGCCAAAGTATTCTTCGTAATTGCCCTGCTCCACATAGCCGATATGCGGTGTGCAGATGCAGTTTTCCAGGCGCAATAGCGCGTGGCCCTGCAGTATCGGCTCGGTCTCAAACACATCCACGGCGGCCATGCCGGGGCGCCCCCGGTTCAAGGCACTGATCAGCGCGTCCGGTTCGATCAATTCGGCTCTGGACGTGTTCACCAGAATGGAAGTGGGTTTCATCAGGGCCAGATCGGTGGCGCTGACCATGTGTTCGGTCGCCTCGTTCAATCGCAAATGCAGCGACACCACATCGGACGAGCTGAAAAAGACTTCACGGCTGGGCGCTGCCACATAGCCATCCACCACGGCCGCCGCCCTGGAAGCCTCGCTACCCCAGATTAGCACCTGCATGCCGAAGGCTTTGCCATAGCCGGCCACCAGCTTGCCAATGCGCCCATAACCCCAGATGCCCAGGGTCTTGCCGGCCAGTGTGGTGCCTATGCCGAAGTTGGGTGGCATGGAGCCCGATTTCAAACCGGCCTGTTGCCAGGCACCGTGTTTCAAATTGCCGATGTAATGGGGCAAGCGGCGCATGGCTGCCATCAGCAAGGCCCAGGTCAGCTCCGCCGGTGCCACCGGTGCCCCCACGCCTTCGGACACGGCGATGCCACGTTCGGTGCAGGCCTGTAAATCGATGTGGCTACCGGCCCGGCCGGTTTGGGAAATCAGTTTGAGCTTGGGCAGCTTTTCAACCAACTGGCGGTTGATATGCGTGCGCTCACGGATCAGCACCAGGATATCGGCATCCTTCAGGCGCACGGACAATTGGCCCAATCCCTTCACCGTGTTGGTGTACACCTTGGCTTGGTAGGGTTGCAGCTTGCTGGCGCATTCCAGCTTGCGCACGGCGTCCTGGTAATCGTCAAGTATCACAATGTTCATAGGCCCAATTGTGCCTTGCCGCGGCGGCCGTGTATTCCAGTCACCGCGGACCGAACTCAACCCTTCTGGCGCTTCAGTGCAGGGCCTGCAGCGCCGCTTCCCGCTCTACTAGCCGGTCCAGCTCGGCACAGACATCGGCCATGCGCCCGGAGATCACCAGGCGCCCGGCACTGGAGCGGGGCATGCCGCTTTCCACCACCCGCAACACACGCAGTGGCATGGCTTTGGGGGCAAAGTGCCGCGCACCCGTCCCACCCAGGCTGCTGCGTGCCGCAGCTTGGCGGGGAGCGTGCAGCGCACTGGGGCGCACCGGGCTGCACATATGAAACGGTGCCGGCAATGCCTGGCGCGTGCCGCTTTGCAGGAAGCGTTGGATTCCAAGCAGCAGCTTGTGTTGTAAAACCAGAGCGATATTCATGGTGGTTCAGCCTGACGAAAAGGTGTTGCGGGGTTTACATGAGCATGGTGTTGCGGATCAGACCGACCGCCAGACCTTCGATTTCAAAGGGCTCGCCGGGCTCCACCACAATGGTCTGGTAGTCCGGGTTTTCCGGATGCAGCTCGATCAGGTGCTTGTTTCGGCGAAAGCGCTTGACCGTGACTTCGTCACCCAGCCGGGCCACGATGATCTGGCCATTTTTTGCATCCTTGGTGGCTTGGACGGCGAGCAGGTCGCCGTCCATGATGCCGGCATCGCGCATGGACATGCCGCGCACCTTGAGCAGGTAATCCGGCTGCCTTTGGAACAGGCTGTTTTCCACGTAATAGGTTTGGTCAACATGCTCCTGGGCGAGAATGGGTGAACCGGCCGCCACCCGGCCAATGAGGGGCAGGGCGAGCTGGGCAAAACCTTGCAAGGTCATGGAGGAATATTGCTTGCTGCGGGACTCGTTGATGGAGCGCAGCGCGTCGCTCTTCAAGCGGATGCCGCGCGAGGTGCCACTGACCAATTCGATCACGCCCTTGCGCGCCAGCGCCTGCAGATGCTCTTCGGCGGCATTGGCGGACTTGAAGCCGAGCTCGGTGGCGATTTCGGCGCGGGTGGGGGGAGCGCCGGTGCGTGCAATTGCGCTTTGGATCAGATCCAGAATCTGCTGCTGGCGTGCAGTGAGTTTAGGACTTTCAAGCATTCTGACTCCTTTGGCGTGAGGTGAAATAGGCTGTGGGTCTGTACACACTGTTTTCCCATCCAGTAACTGTATTTTTAAACAGTTTTAAAATTTTGACAAGAGGGTTCATACAAAATGGTTAAGAAATTGGTGTTTTTGGGTATGGGCGGGACGATTGCCGGGACAGCACAGAGCGCTGGCGACAACGTGGGCTACACCGCAGGCCAGGTCGGCGTGCAGCAGTTG
>JAYVNF010000218.1:0-5246 GCA_043758575.1 Rhodoferax sp. | reverse complement strand
TGATGCCCTGCGCCTTGCAGAGGTTGAACAGAACCATGGTGTCCACCACCGCTGGCAGCTCCACCCATAGCGTGTAGCCGGCAGGCGGCTCGTTGACCCGGGTGCCCGCCGGAAAGGCCGACAGAATCATCTTGCGCGCCTGCCCCAGGCGCTGCTTCATCAACAGGCACAGGCGGCGCAGATGTGCCTCGTAGCTGCCCTGCGTCAGCAGGTCGGCCAGGGCATGCTCCAGCACCGCGTTGGTGGAGGCGCCCTGCACCCGTTTCAAGGTGGCGACCTGCTTGCTCCAGCGACCGGCATCCACCCAGCCCAGACGTATGCCGGGAGACACGGTTTTGGCAAACGAACCGCAGGTCATGACCCAGCCCTCGCTGTCATAGGCCTTGACGGCGCGCCGGCGCGCATCGGTGGCCAGCAGGTCGTTGAACACCACGTCTTCGATCAGCGGCACTTGGTACTGCGCCACCAACCGTGCCAGCGCGCGCTTTTGCGTCAGCGGCATGACCGAGGCCAGTGGATTGGCCAAGGTGGGCACCAGCAGCAAGGCCTTGATCGGCTGCGTGTCCAGTGCCAGCTGCAGGGCCGGCAGCGACACACCGGTGCGGGCGTCGGTGGGCAGCGCAATGGCCTTGAGGTTGAGCGACTCCAGCAGGTCCAGGAAACCAAAAAAAGTGGGACTCTCAATCGCCACCATATCGCCCGGCTGGGTCACCGTCTGCAGGCACAGGGCCACGGCGTTGATGCAGCCGGAGGTGATGACGATGTCCTCGGCCCGCAGCGCGCAGCCCAGGTGCAGGGCGCGCAGCGCCACCGCTTGGCGCAGGGCCAGGGTGCCGGCCGAGCTGCTGTACTCGGTGAGGGTGCTGCGCTTCAGGCGGGTGGCACGGCTCAGGGCCACGCGCAACCGGTCGGCATCAAAAAAATCCTTGTCCTTGGGCGAGTAGCCGGCAAAGCTAACCGGACTTTGGCTGGCCTCGGCAATCAGCTGGGTGCTGGCCTGTACCGCGCTGTGGCTGTCCAACGCTGGCACCGCCACTGGCTTGGCTGGCTCGGGCTGCTGGCGGATCTTGCGCACCAGCGCCGCGGCCTTGGCACGGCTGGCGGTGGCCACAAAATAGCCGGACTTGGCACGCGGCTGCACCAGGCGGTGCTCTTCCAGTGTGGCCAGGGCCTGTACCACGGTGCTCACCGACACATTGTTCTGCGCCGCCGCGTCACGCACCGAGGGCAGGCGCTGACCGGCCTGCAGGGTGCCGCTGGCAATGATGTGCGCATAGCGCAAGGCAATTTGCAAATACAGCGGCAAGGCCAGCACGGCAGCCGCTACGCCCGGCGGCAATTCGCTGAGTGGTTTGAGCGTATCCAGCTCGGATGTTTCGTGCTTGGCCATGGCTGCATCCTAAGGCTTTCACGGCATTT
Organism: Rhodoferax sp.; assembly: GCA_043758575.1. Lineage (GTDB taxonomy): Bacteria > Pseudomonadota > Gammaproteobacteria > Burkholderiales > Burkholderiaceae_C > Allorhodoferax. The sequence goes on along the minus strand of JAYVNF010000218.1, from coordinate 3,827 downwards.
GCGTCGGCACAGATGGGGCACAAAACGGCCAGCACAGATGGCCGCTTTGCCACACCTGCTGTGCTGCACATGGCCGCTGCTTGTACATGGGCAAGCGCGGTTGCCCAGCGCACAGTAGGCAACACCCACCACAGGAGAAACACCATGCCAGTACCAGCACAGGCCCATGCCCTCACCCTACCGACCCGCCAGACCCGCATGATCAACGCCAGCGAAGGCCTTTGCCTGGAGGTGCTGAGTGGCTGCCTGTGGCTGACCCGCCCGGGCGACGCGGTGGACCGCTTCCTGGTGGCTGGCTCGCGCATCGAGCTGCATGAAAACCAGGTGCTGATCCAGAGTGACCGCAACCCCAACCAAACGGACGCGGTATCGGCGCGCTATACGCTGGTGCCCTTGGCAGCTCCTGTCGCGGCACCGGTTGCAGCGCCCGCCGCGATCTCCCGGGCCAGGGCCGCAATACCGGCGTCCGACAGGTCATTCGTGGCGAAGCTGGGATGGCTGGCGCCGGCCGCATGGTTGTTCATGGAGCGCAGGTAGTAGCGGTCGTAGTGCTGGGCCAGCAGTTCGGCCACCAGGGTCGCAAAGTCGCGGCCCTGGGCCAGCTGCTTCCAGCGCGCCACCACCTCACCGCCGCAAGTCTCCTTCAGGCGATCGAGCTGTTGCTCGAGTTCGGGGCCGCTTAAAAAGTAATCGTAGTCGCGCAGCAGGAACTGCACGCGCTGCTCCATGCTGGCCTGCACGCGCAGCCATTGGCCCTCCTGTATGCCCTGGAACACCGCATCGGGCACGCGCAGCTGGCCTATGCGTTTGCTCTCGGATTCCACAAACACCGGGCGCGCCGGATCGAACTGCGCCACGGCTGACAGCACCCGGGTCTCGAACATTTTTTGCGAGGGCTGCGGCTGGCCCGGCAAATCGCCCAGCACCGAGCCCTTGTGGGCCGCCAGCGCCTCCAGGTTCAGCACCTGCTGGCCCTGCTGCTGCATGGCCTCCAGAATGCGCGTCTTGGCGCTGCCCGTGGGGCCGGCCACTACGGTAAAACGCAAGGCCTTGGGGACGGTATCCAGCTGCGCAATCACATGGCCACGCCAGGACTTGTAGCCGCCCGTCAGGCGCTTGGCCGACCAGCCCACCTCGCGCAGGATGTGGGTGAAGGCGCCGCTGCGCTGGCCGCCGCGCCAGCAGTAGACCAGTGGCTTCCAGCCCTTGGGCTTGTCGGCAAACAGTTTTTCGATGTGCATAGCCACATTGCGTGCCACCAGCACGGCACCGACCTTGCGCGCATCAAAGGCCGAGACCTGCTTGTACAGCGTGCCCACGGTGATGCGCTGCTGGTCGTCCAGCACCGGGCAGTTGATGGCGCCGGGAATGTGGTCCTCGGCAAATTCGCTGGGGCTGCGCGCGTCCAGGATGGTGTCGAACTCGGCGAGCTGTTCAACCGTCGCACGGGTATGATCAATTGGCGTCAATGGGTGTCCCGTTGCATGTTGAATCTAAAGAGCAATTTTATGCCCAGCCCCTCTTCTACCCCCACCGCGTCCGCAGCCACTTCAGACAACCCAGCGGCCATTCGCCTGACCGCATTCAGCCACGGCGGCGGCTGCGGCTGCAAGATCGCCCCGGCCGTGCTCTCGCGCCTGCTGGCCAATGTGAACATGCCCTTGCTGCCACCCGATCTGCTGGTGGGCACCGAGACCAGTGACGATGCCGCCGTCTACCGCTTGAACGACCAGCAGGCCATCATCGCCACCACCGATTTTTTTACGCCCATCGTCGACGACCCTTATGACTTTGGCCGCATCGCCGCCACCAACGCCCTGTCGGACGTGTACGCCATGGGCGGCACGCCGCTGTTTGCACTGGCCCTGGTGGGCATGCCCCTGGGCAAGATTCCGGAAGAAGCGATTCGCCTGATCCTGGCCGGAGGCCAGGACGTCTGCAAGGCCGCTGGCATCCCGATTGCCGGGGGCCACAGCATCGACACGCTGGAGCCGATTTACGGCCTGGTCGGCATTGGCCTGGTGCACCCGGACAAGGTCAAACGCAACAACGCGGCCCAGGCCGGTGATGTGCTGATCCTGAGCAAGCCGCTGGGCGTGGGCATGCTCTCGGCGGCGCTGAAAAAAGGCACGCTCTCCGAGGAGGGCTATGCCGACATGGTGCGCTGGACCACCAAGCTCAACACCCCCGGCATTGCGCTCTCGGCCCTGCCCGAAGTGCATGCCATGACCGATGTCACCGGCTTTGGCCTGGCCGGGCATCTGCTGGAAATTTGCCGCGGCTCATCGCTGTCGGCCCAGCTGCACTACGACCAGATTCCGGTGATCCCGCTGGCCGCAACCATTGCCCGCAGCGGCACCGCCACCGGCGCCTCGCAGCGCAACTGGGACGGTTATGGCAGCAGCATGCTCTTGGGCACAGGCATAGAAGCCTGGCAGCAAAACCTGCTGTCCGACCCGCAAACCAGCGGTGGCCTGCTGATTGCCTGCGCGCCAGAGGCGGCCGAACGTGTGCTGCAGATTTTGCGGGCCGAGGACTTTGGCGACGCCGCCATCATCGGCAGCCTGGCGGCCGGGGCCGCGCAGGTGTCAGTCGCCTAGTTGTTCCGGAGCCAATCTTAGGCCGTGGTTTCCTTGGCGGCAATGGCGTAGCGGAAGCTGTCCGGTGCCAACTCGTCAAAGCGGCCAGCGGCGTTCTCGCCTTGCGGGTACATCAGGAAGGGCAAGCTGCCAGGACGTGAGTAATGCGGCAGCTGCAGGTCATGGGCGGTATTCCAGCCCACCCAGTTACCCTCCCAGCCACCGAACAGGGCGCTGTTCACGGGTGCTGCCACCGGGTTAGTCTTGTCCTTGATCCAGTCCGGGGTTTCCTGGCGCATCACCTTGAGCACATCGGCCGGGTCCATCGCCACCCAGCCGTACTGCTGCAAAAAGACCTCGGCGCGGCAATGCTGCGCGCCCTTCAGGCTGGCCGAATTGCCACCCAGTTCCTTGTAGCCGAAGGCCGAGGGTGCCAGGCGCAGGCCATAGACATCGCGTGCCGGCACGCCGACGGCGCGGCACAGGCCGACGAAGACGGCATTCAGGTCGGCACATTTGCCACCCAGGTTCTTGCTCTCCAGCAGGGCCTTGATGTCGCCCACGCCGCAGCCGCGCACAGTCGGCTCGCGGTAGGCGTTGTCCACCACCCATTGGTAAATCGCCCGCACTTTCTCGACATCGGTCTTCGTGCCCTGGGTGACCTCAACGGCCGTGTCCAGCACCACGCCATCCAGCGGCAGCAGTTCGTCGGCCGAGAGGTTGGCCTTGAGCACCGCCGCATCTTCTCGGGCCACGCGGGTCTGGCTCCAGTCGATGGCACGGTTGCGGGTCTGCACCAGGCTTTTGAGGGTCAGTGTGGGCGCGGCCACATCGGCAGCGAACTCGGCATACAGCATCCTGGTGCCATGCGCCGCGTCGGTCGTGATACGCGCCACGCTGGCATTGCCGCTCCAGCTGTTGTCGCCACTGCGCTGGTAGTCGCTGCTGATATCGGGCACCGGCAGCCAGATGCGGCTGACACCCTGGGCTTCGGGCAGGGTGATGGTGGTGCTGATCTCAAAGCTTCTCCAACCCTCGACCTGGGGTGCAAAGCGGCGCTCGGCGGCACGGGCGGTATCCAAAAAAACAGGGCTGGCCAGTGCGGCGCAGCCGGCTTGCAACAGGGTTCGGCGAGAGAGAGTCATATGCGTTCAAAGAGTGAAGAAGAAAAGAAATACGGGCGCCGGGTGGCGCAGGCAAGCGGGTCGCGGGGACTGGTCAGCCCTCCAGCAAGACCTGCAAGTGCTG
>JAYVNF010000217.1:0-1593 GCA_043758575.1 Rhodoferax sp. | reverse complement strand
GGCAGACGAAGTGCTGGCCTCCACGCCGCCCATGGACTGACAGGCCGCAGGAGTTCTACGGTGCATTTCAAAAACCAAAAGGACTTTTTTTCCGGGCTGTTGTTCATGGTCATGGGCGTGTGCTTTGCCTGGGCCGCTTCCAAATACACGGTGGGCAGCGCCGCGCGCATGGGGCCGGGCTATTTCCCGCTGCTGCTGGGTGCGCTGCTGACGGTCTTGGGCGGCTTCATCGTCTTCAAGGCCCTGGTGTTTGAAACCGAGGACGGTGGGCGCATGGGTGCCTGGGCCTGGCGCCCCGTGCTGTGCATTGTGCTGGCCAACCTGCTGTTCGGGGCCATGCTGGGCGGCGTGTCGCTGCTGCGCCTGTCACCCATGGGGCTGGTGCCATCGGTTTTCTTGGCAACCGTGCTGGCGGCCGGAGCGGCGGGGCCGCTGCGTTGGAAAGAGGTGCTGGCGCTGGCCCTGCTGTTGGCACTGGCCAGCTACCTGGTCTGCACCGTGCTGCTGAAAATGCCGCTTGCGGTCTGGCCCCTGGCATAGGGCATTCATGGAGCTGATCCATCACCTGGCACTCGGTTTTGGCGTGGCCTTGGCGTCACCCAATCTGCTGCTGGCGTTCGCAGGGGGTGTGCTGGGCCTGCTGCTGGCGGCTCTTCCCGGCATAGCACCGGTGGCGGCCATGGCCTTGCTGTTGCCGGCTACCTACTCTTTGCAGCCGGTGTCGGCGCTGATCCTGTTGGCAGCCCTGTACTTTGGTGCGCAGTGTGGCAGCGCCAGCGCCGCCATTTTGCGGGACCCCTTGGTGCAGCAGGCACGGCCTGGCCCGGCCCTGGTTGCTGCCGCCCTGGGCACTTTTTTTGCTGCCTGTGTGGGCACGCTGGTGCTGGCCTTGTTGGCCCCGGTGCTGACTGGGCTGGCACTGCAGTTCGGTCCCAGCGAGACCTTTGCCTTGATGGTGCTGGGCCTGGTGGGTTGTGTTGTGCTGAGCGCGGGCACGGTGCTCAAGGCCCTTGCCTTGGCGGTGCTGGGTTTGCTGCTGGGCCTGGTCGGCACCGAGGCCCACTCCAGCACAGTGCGCTTTGCTTTTGACATTGCCGAGCTGGGCGACGGCATCGGTGTGGTGGTCATTGCCATGGGCATTTTTGGCTACGGCGACATCCTCAGTACGCTGGGCCAGCCCCAGACTCTGTTGCAGCCGGTGCGCCCAGCCGCGGCGATCAAGGTGCAAGACCTGTGGCCCACGCTGCAGGACTTCAGGCCGCTGGCGCCGGCCATGCTGCGTGGCAGCGTCCGCAGTGCCGGTGCAGCCATGGCTTTGCTTGCGCTTCTAGCTTGGGGCTTGCCGCTCAACGCGGTGATGGCCCTGATGCTGGGGCCGTTGACGCTGCACCAGGCGCCGCCCGCGCCACTGGCCATGGGCGCCAACCCCGCACTGTTGTGGGGCCTGGTGGCTTCCTTGTGGCTGGTGCATGGGATGCTGCTGGTGCTGAACCTGCCCTTGGTCGGCCTCTGGAGCCGGCTGCTGCGCTGGCCCTACCGCTGGCTGTTTCCGGCCCTGGTGCTGGTCGCGGCCCTGGGCGCCTACACGTTGAA
>JAYVNF010000216.1:0-15501 GCA_043758575.1 Rhodoferax sp. | reverse complement strand
AAACGCCTCACCGCCTCCGTCCTGATTGCCTCCACCGCCCTCTTGGGCATGCCCATGATGGCCCAGGCCGGCATGGTTTCCAGCAGCGAAGCTTTGGCCAGCAGCACCCCGTCCGACAACCAGACCGCAGCCCGCGCCAAGGTGGAGGCCGTGTTGGCCCGTGAGGATGTGCGCTCCGGCCTGGCCGAGCGTGGCCTGAGTGCCGAGCAGGCGCAGGCCCGTGCCCGGGCCATGTCGGATGAGGAAGTGGCCTCGCTTGCTGGTCGCATCGACCAAGCTCCTGCCGGTGGTGACATTCTGGGCGTGTTGTTCACGGTCTTCATCATTCTGCTGATTACCGACATTCTGGGCCTGACCAAGGTCTATCCGTTCACCCGATCGGTGCGATGATTTTTTCGCGTCTGTTGCGCTGCACCCCCGCTTTCGCGGGGGTTCTTCTTTGTGCCTTGCTCTGTGCCTGTGCCACACCGCAGGTGAGCCAGCTGCAGGCCCGCGCGCAGTCGGACACAGCGTTGGCACCGCGGGCTGAGCTGGCGCGCGTGCCGTTTTTTGCGCAAAAAGAATACGAGTGCGGCCCGGCGGCCCTGGCCATGGTGATGGCCGCTGCCGGCGTGGCGGTGACGCCCGACGAACTGGTGGAGCAGGTGTATCTGCCGGCGCGCAAGGGCTCGCTGCAGGTGGAAATGCTGGCTGCCACACGCCAGCGTGGTCTGCTGGCCTATGCGCTGCAGCCGCAGCTCAAGGAACTGTTGCAGGAAGTGGCGGCGGGCCATCCGGTGCTGGTGTTCCAGAACGTGTCGTTGCCCATCTATCCGGTCTGGCACTACGCCGTGGTGGTGGGCTACGACCTGCAGAGCAACACCATCACCCTGCATTCCGGCGAGACCGAGCGCCTGCAGATGTCGCTGTTCACCTTTGAGCGCGTCTGGGCGCGTGGCCACTACTGGGCCATGCTGGCCTTGCCGCCGGAGCAACTGCCGGCCACGGCCGATGTGCAGAGCCTGGCCCGTGCAGCGGCCGCGCTGGAGGGCAACCAGCCCGCTGCGGCGCGCGTGGCCTATGGCTCGGCGCTGCTACGCTGGCCGCAGCAGGCTGCCTTGCTCTTTGGCCTGGGCAACAGCAGCTATGCCTTGAAGGACCTGGGCGCCGCCGTCGCCGCCTACCAGCAGGCAACATCAGCGCAGGCAGACTTTGCCGACGCCTGGAACAACCTGGCGCAGGTGCAGCTGGAGCTGGGGCAGCGCGCTGCTGCGCGTGCCGCCATTGCCCATGCCGTGGCACTGGGCGGTGTGCGTTTGCCGCAGTACCTGGAATTGCAGACGCAGATAGAAGCGCAGCCGCAAAGCGAGGCAATGCCGCAGAACTAGCGTCCCGCTGAGTGCAGCACCCAGCACGGCACTAAGTGCCCCAAAGCCCCTGCATGGCCTGCACAAACTGCGCCGCAATCGCGTCCTGTTGCGCGTGGCGCCCCTGCGCTATGACGCAGCGCCCGGCCACATAGACCTCACGAATCGGCGCGCGGTCGCAGGCAAACACGGCGGCATCCAGCACATGGCTGGCGGGCACGCCCAAGAGGCCGGGCGCCTGCGCATCGAGCACCAGCAGGTCGGCCCGGGCACCGCTCTTCAGGCCCCATAGCGCATGGCCAGCGGCCGGGCCACCGGCAGCAGCCGCCTCATCGAACAGGCGTGCGGCGCTGGCGCCTTCGGCTTGGGCCGGCAGGGCAGCCACGTTGCGGCGCTGCAGTTGCAGGCGCTGGCCGTATTCCAGCCAGCGCAGCTCCTCCATCCACTGGCGGCAGACATGGCTGTCCGATCCCAGGGCCATGGGCACGCCGTGGCGCAGCCAGCCTCCCAGGTCGGCCAGGCCGTCGCCCAGATTGCCCTCGGTGCTGGGGCAGATCACCACGCCGGCGCCGCTGCGCGCCACCGCTTCGATCTCGGCGGGTTCGCTGTGCGTGGCGTGCACCAGCTGCCAGCGCGCATCCAGCGCCACGGCTTGTGCCAACCACTCCATGGGGCGTCGGCCGGTGTGGGCCAGGCAGTCGCGCACCTCCTGCATTTGCTCGGCAATATGGATGTGGATGGGCAGGTCGTGCGCGCCCACGGTGTGCAGCAACTGGGCGATGGAAGCGGGGGAGGCGGCGCGCAGGGAGTGGATTGCCATACCCGCGTTCAGCAGGCTGCGGCCTGAGGTCTGCAGGGCTTTTTGCAGGTCGGCAACCAAGTCCGGCGTGCTGGTAAAACGGCGCTGGTCATCGCGCAGTTGCGCCTGGGCAAAGCCGGCGCGCTCGTAGAGCACCGGCAGCAGGGTGAGGCCCAAGCCCGCAGCTGCCGAAGCATCGGCCACAGCCCAGGCCATGGTGGCCGGGTCGGCGTAGGGCGCGCCGTTTTCGCTGTGCTGCAGGTAATGGAATTCACAAACCTGGGTGTAGCCGCCCTGCAGCATTTCCACATACAGCTGGGCCGCTACCGCCTGCAGCTGCGCCGGTGTGATGCGCAGTGCCACGCCATACATGCGGTCGCGCCAGGACCAGAAGTCATCGGCATCCGTGGCACGCCGTTCCGCCAGGCCGGCAAAGGCGCGCTGGAAGGCGTGGCTGTGCGCATTCACCATGCCGGGCAGCACCGGGCCGGCCAGGCGCGTGGCCTGCTCCGGTGCGCTGTGAACGTCGCTGCTGATGCGCGACCAGTGGCCGCTGGCGTCCACCTCCAGGCAGACGCCGTGCTGCCATGCGCCATTGATCCAGGCAAGTGGTGCCCACAGGAGAGGACTGTGGCTCATTGCGGCTTCCAGTCCAGCAGGGTCTGCAGCAGCTGGCGCAGCAGGGGGCGCACCGTATTGGCACGCGCGGCGTCCAGCACATAGGGTGGTGTTTCTTCCATGTAGCAACTCCAGCACATCTCCAGCTGCACCGCGTGCCAGCCGGCCAGCGGGCGGCCATAGTGGCGCGTGATGTGACCGCCCTTGAAGCGGCCGTCCACGACCTGGCTATAGCGGTCCTGCCGGGCCAAGACCCGTGCCAGTGCATCGCGCAGGTCTGGCGCGCAGCTGCTGGCGTTCACCGTGCCCAGGTTCAGATCGGGCAGGCGGCCCTCAAACAACCAAGGCAGTTCGGAATGGATGCTGTGGGCATCGAACAAACCAGCGTGGCCGTGCTGCTGGTGCAGGCGCGTCAACTCGGCTTGCAGCGCCTGGTGGTAGGGCTGCCAGTAGCAGTCTGTGCGCCGGGCCACTTCGGGTGCATCTGGTGCCATGCCTGCGCGGTACAGCGGCTCGCCGGTAAAGAAGCGCGTGGGCACCAGCTCGGTGTTGTTGGAGCCGGCATACATGGGCGTGTTTTCGCTGGGTCGGTTCAGGTCGATGACGTAGCGCGCATAGCGCGGCACCAGCAGGCTGGCGCCCATGGCCTGCACAAAATCGTACAGGGCCTCCAGATGCCAGTCGGTGTCTTCCACCTGCAGGGCGCGCGCGTTGTAGTGGGCCTGCAAATCTGTGGGGATCAGGGTGCCCACATGCGGCATGCTGACCAGCAGCGGCGTGGTGCCCGGGTACAGGGTGTAGGTCGGGTGCTCGGTGGGATTCATAGAACACGCTCCTGCGCGCCCACAAACACGCGCTGGCAGGGGTTGCTGCCAAACCAATAGGCCAGCTCGTTGGGGTGCTTCACATTCCAGACGCAGAGGTCGGCGCGCATGCCTGCGGTCAACTGGCCCCGGTCGCTTAAGCCCAGGGCCTGTGCCGCATGCACGGTGACGCCGCGCAAGGCCTCTTCGGGCGTCAGGCGAAACAGGGTGCAGGCCATGTTGAGCATCAGCAGCAGGGACAGGGCCGGTGAGGAGCCGGGGTTGTGGTCGCTGGCAATCGCCATGGGCACACCAGCGGCGCGCAGCGCAGCTACTGGAGGGAGATGGGTATCGCGCAAAAAATAGTAGGCGCCGGGCAGAAGCACCGCCACCGTGCCGCTGCGTGACATGGCGGCAATGCCGTCAGCGCTCAGGTGCTCCAGATGGTCGCAGGAGAGGGCGCCGAATTCAGCGGCCAGCGCAGCGCCACCCTGGTCACTGAGCTGCTCGGCATGGAGCTTCACTGGCAGGCCTAGCGTGCGGGCGCGCTCGAAGACGCGGCGGGTTTGGGCCGGCGTGAAGCCTATGTTTTCGCAGAAGATATCCACCGCGTCGACCAGGCCTTGGGCCTGCAGCTCGCCCATCCAGTTGCACACGGCATCCACATAGGCATCGGCCTGGCCTTCAAATTCCGGTGGCAGGGCGTGCGCGCCCAGGTAGGTGGTGCGCACAGTCAGCGGCAGGGTCTGGCCCAGCAGGCGCGCCACTGACAGGCAACGCCTTTCATGCTCCAGGCTGAGGCCATAACCGGACTTGATTTCCAGGGTGGTGACGCCCTCCCGCATCAGCGCCAGCGCACGCTGGCGGGCAGTCTCCAGCAGCTGTGCATCACTGGCGGCCCGCGTCGCGGCCACGGTGGAGCGTATGCCGCCACCGGCGCGGGCAATGTCCTCGTAGCTGGCGCCCTGCAGGCGCAGCTCGAATTCGGCGGCACGCTGGCCGCCGTAGACCAGGTGGGTGTGGCAGTCGATCAGGCCGGGTGTGACCAGGCCACCACCCAGGTCGTGCGTATGCGCGATGTGGGGCGCGTGTTCCAGCGGCAGCTGGTATTCGGCGCCGACCCAGAGCAGGGTTTCGCCTTGGGTGAGCAGGGCGCCTTGCTCGATCCAGCCCCAGGCGGAAGTGCCGCTCAGCGTGGCCAGATTGGCATTGCGCCAGAGGGTCAGGACCTGGGGCATGGCGAAGTCTCCGGGGTGTAGCCCAGCCAGAAGGCCAAAGGCGGGTGGGCGTCGTCGGGCGCCGGTACCAGCACGGGCGGGGTGGGCGCGCGGGAGTTGGCGGGCGCAGGGGATGCCGTGTCGTCAAAACGGAACTGCATCGGCGTGGCCGGTGTGTGCATCAGCCATAGCAGGCTGTGGGCCGGCAGCACATGTGTCTGCTGGCCGTCACTCCACACGCCGCTGTGCGTGGTGTAGAGGCTGCACATGGTGTGGTCGCTGTGCCAGGGCTGGTCTGTGTCCACGGCCAGCATGCAGGCCTGGCCGCCGCGGGCCATCAGGTTCAAATCCTGTGTAGGGCCGTTAATCAAAGTGCAGCCGGGCGCCAGGCCACCGTCGAAGTGCACCGGAATGTGGCCCGGCAGCAGCAGGTCGTCCAGCGTGTGGCGGTCGGGCGTGGGCATGTGCAGCACCAGGCCATGGCCCGAGAGCACGGCAAACCAGCGTTGCACGCCGGCAAAGGCCGAGAACGGGCCGCTGGCCGCAATGTCGGCGCGGCTGATGCGCAAGCACCAGTTCTGCGCATCCGGCCAGGCCAGCAGCTCGCGCGTGTGCCCGCCGCCGTTGCGCCAGGCTTGGGGCGCTAGGCTGTCAGCCTGAACCAGCTGCACCGTGCTCATGGTTTGAAGGCCCCGTTGATCTGGTAGCGCGTGCCCGGGTGTACCAGGCGGGCCAGGGTGATGGGCACTTCGCGGTTGATGGTCCGGCGCACCACGATCAGGCAGGGGTCGTGCGCGCCTATGCCCAGCAGCTGGGCTTCATGTGCGGTGGGTATGCCGGCCTCTATGGAGTACTGTGCCTCCCACAGCGGCGCCACGCGCAGCAGGTACTGGGTGGGCGTGGTGCTCTGGAAGTCGCAGGCCAGGTAGTCGGGAGCGCAGGCCGGGTTCACGTAGCGGTCCTCGCACTGCAGGGGCACACCGTTTTCGCTGTGCACGATCAGGGTGTGGAACACCAGGTCGCCACTCTGCACGCCCAGCTGCGCCGCCAGATCGGCATTGGCCTGGGTGGCTTCGGCCAGCACCACCATGGCCTGGTGGCTGTGGCCGCGCGCCACGATTTCTTCGTGCAGATCGCGGATGGTGAGGCTGGAAGACACGCGCGACAGGTGCGCGGCAAAGCTGCCCACGCCCTGCACGCGGGTGACCAGGCCCTCGGCCTGGAGTTCCCGCAGGGCCCGGCCCACGGTCATGCGGCTGACCGCAAACTGCAGCACCAGCTCGGCCTCGGAGGGCATCTGGTCGCCGGGCACCCAGCGTCCGCTGGCCAGGCCGTTTTTCAAATAGTTTTTGACGCGGGAGTAGGGCGCGTGGTTCACGTGCGGCGCGGCGCCGGTGTGCGGCGCACTGCGGGCGCGGCCTGAAGCAGCGCCAGAGGTTGCGGGAGTTGCGGCCTTGCGGGCCACAGTATTGGGTTTGAGCGTAGTGCTTGCCATGGCGAAATTGTAGTTGCATAGACATGTCTAGACAAGTACAATTTCGCCACTTTATTCATCGACCCGGTATTTATCGGCCCAAACCCTCGGAGTTGCCATGTCGAATCTGTCCACCCATGCGAACATCGCCCAGCCGCACCCGGTGCGTGCCCCGCGCGGCACCACGCTTAGCTGCAAGAACTGGCTGATTGAAGCTGCCTACCGCATGCTGCAAAACAACCTGGACCCGGAAGTGGCGGAAAACCCCGACGCGCTGGTGGTCTATGGCGGCATTGGCAAGGCCGCACGCAACTGGGATTGTTATGAGGCCATCCTGAAGGCCTTGCAAAACCTCAATGAAGACGAAACCCTGCTGGTGCAAAGCGGCAAGCCCGTGGGCGTGTTTCGCAGCCATGCGGATGCGCCGCGCGTGCTGATTGCCAACTCCAACCTGGTGCCCAAGTGGGCCACCTGGGAGCACTTCCACGAGCTGGATAAAAAGGGCCTGATGATGTACGGCCAGATGACGGCCGGCAGCTGGATCTACATCGGCAGCCAGGGCATTGTGCAGGGTACGTATGAAACCTTTATGGAGGCCGGGCGCCAGCATTTCAATGGCGACCTGGCCGGGCGATGGATACTCACCGCCGGCCTGGGCGGCATGGGCGGGGCGCAGCCGCTGGCCGCCAGCTTTGCCGGTGCTTCTTCGCTGAATATCGAGTGCCAGCAAAGCCGCATCGACTTTCGCCTGAAAACCCGCTATGTGGACGAACAGGCCACGGACCTGGACGATGCACTGGTGCGCTTGGCGAAATACAGCCGGCAGAAAAAAGCCGTTTCCATTGCCCTCTTGGGCAATGCCGCCGACATCCTGCCCGAGCTGGTGAAGCGTGCCAAGGCGGGTGCCATACGCCCCGACATCGTCACCGACCAGACTTCGGCCCATGACCTGGTCAACGGGTATTTGCCTTCTGGCTGGACCGTCGCGCAATGGCGCGCCGCCCAGGCCGATGACACGCAGCACGCCGCACTGCGAGTGGCCGCAGCCAAGAGCTGCGCCGTGCATGTGCAAGCCATGCTGGACTTCCAAAGCATGGGCGTGCCCACGGTGGACTATGGCAACAACATCCGCCAGGTGGCGCTGGACCAAGGGGTGAAGAACGCCTTTGACTTTCCCGGCTTTGTGCCGGCCTATGTGCGGCCCCTGTTCTGCCGCGGCAAGGGGCCGTTCCGCTGGGTGGCGCTGAGTGGCGACCCCGAAGACATTCGCAAGACCGACGCCAAGATGAAAGAGCTGTTCCCCGAAGACGCGCATCTGCACCGCTGGCTGGACATGGCCTCCGAGCGCATTGCCTTCCAGGGCCTGCCGGCGCGCATTTGCTGGATTGGGCTGGGCGAGCGGCATCGCGCGGGCCTGGCCTTTAACGAGATGGTCAAGAACGGTGAACTCAAGGCCCCCATCGTCATAGGCCGGGACCATCTGGACAGCGGCTCGGTGGCTTCGCCCAACCGCGAAACTGAGAGCATGCAGGACGGCTCAGACGCCGTCAGCGACTGGCCGCTGCTCAATGCCTTGCTCAACACCGCCGGCGGCGCCACCTGGGTCTCGCTGCACCACGGCGGTGGCGTCGGCATGGGTTACTCGCAGCACAGCGGTGTGGTGATCGTGGCCGACGGCACGGACGCCGCTGCCAAGCGCCTGGAGCGCGTGCTGTGGAACGACCCAGGTACGGGCGTGATGCGCCATGCCGATGCCGGCTATGACATAGCCGTGGCTTGCGCCAAAGAGCAGGGCTTGAACCTGCCCATGATCACAAAATGAATTGAACCAATAGCCATGAAAAAAATCACCCTCAAGCCCGGCCACCTCTCGCTGGACCATTTGCAAGCCATACACGCCGGCGTCTGCCAGCTCAGCCTGCCCGAGTCGGCTCGCGTTGCGGTGCGCGCCTCGCATGCGCTGGTGAAGGCTGCAGCCGAAGGCGACGCGCCCGTGTACGGCGTCAACACCGGCTTTGGCAAGCTGGCCAACAAGCGCATCAGCAAAGACCAGTTGGCCACGCTACAGCGCAACCTGATCCGCTCGCACAGTGTGGGCGTGGGCGAACCGCTGGCCGCACCCATCATGCGCCTGATGATGGCCACCAAGGCCGCCAGCCTGGCACGTGGCTATTCGGGTTGCCGCGAACTGGTGATAGACACCTTGCTGGCCGTGCACAACGCCGGCCTGGTGCCCTGCGTTCCCAGCCAGGGTTCGGTCGGTGCGTCTGGCGACCTGGCACCGCTGGCCCACATGACGCTGGCGCTGATGGGCGAGGGCGACATGCTGCAAGACGGCGTGCGTGTGCCGGCCCTGGAGGCCTTGCAAAAGGCCGGCATCACGCCGCTGGAACTGCAAGCCAAGGAGGGCCTGGCGCTGATCAACGGCACGCAAACCTCCACGGCCTTGGCCCTGCATGCGCTGCTGAGTTTTGAGCCTGTGCTGGAAGCGGCCCTGGTCATAGGCGCGCTGACGCTGGACGCCGCGCGCGGCAGCGACGGCCCTTTCGATCCGCGCATCCACGCCGTGCGCGGCCAACCTGGCCAGATCGACGTGGCGCAGTACTACCGCGCACTGCTCCAGGGCAGCGCCATCCGCCAGTCCCACACCGAAGGTGACGACCGCGTGCAAGACCCGTATTGCCTGCGCTGCCAGCCGCAGGTGGTGGGCGCCTGCCTGGACCAGCTGCGCCATGCGGCGCGCGTGCTGCTGATAGAAGCCAACGCGGTAACCGACAACCCGCTGGTGTTTGCGGACGACGGAGCCATGATTTCCGGTGGCAATTTCCACGCCGAACCCGTGGCCCTGGCCGCCGATGGCATGGCCCTGGCAATTGCCGAAGTGGGTGCCATTGCCGAGCGCCGCATCGCCATGCTGATCGACGCCGGCGTCTCGCGCCTGCCACCCTTTCTGACGGCCGATGCCGGCCTGAACAGCGGCTTCATGATTGCCCACGTCACCGCCGCTGCATTGGCCTCGGAAAACAAATCCATGGCGCACCCGGCCAGCGTGGACAGCCTGCCCACCAGTGCCAACCAGGAAGACCATGTCTCCATGGCCACCTTCGCCGCACGCCGCCTGCAGGGCATGATCAGCAACACCGCCAACATCTTGGGCATAGAGCTGCTGGCCGCCGCGCAAGGCATTGAGTTCCTGCGCCCGCTGCAAAGCTCTGCTGCACTGGAGGCCGTGCATGCCCTGCTGCGCAAAGACATCCCCGCATACCATGTGGACCGCTACCTGGCGCCCGATATGGCGCACGCCACGCGCATGGTGTGCGATGGCTCGGTCGCTGGCGTGTTGCGCACGCTCACCGGGCCGCCCAAGTTGTGGATTCCGGCCTGATCCGGCAGGTGGCTTTTGCGGTGAAATAGCGCCATGACGCATTCCTACCTACTTCCCGAGTCCACCGCCGCGGACTACCAGCGCGATGGCGCCGTGGTCCTGCGCGGTGTCTTGAGCGCTGAGCAGGTAGCGCTGCTCAGCCAAGGCATTGAACACAATCTGGCCCACCTGAGCCCCCTGGCCCAGGTCGCCAGCAAGGGCGATGACCCGGGCAAGTTCATCGAAGACTTCTGCACCTGGCAAAACAACCCAGCGTATGAAAGCATACTGCGCCACTCCGCCTTGCCCTCGGTAGCCCGGGCCCTGATACACAGCCACAGCGTGCGCATCTACCACGACCATTTGCTGGTGAAAGAACCCGGCACGCGCCAGGCCACGCCCTGGCACCAGGACCAGCCTTACTACAACGTCAGCGGCCGCCAGAACGTGAGCTTCTGGATTCCGGTGGACCCAGTGTCGCAGGAGAGCACGCTGCGCTTTGTGACCGGCTCGCATGCCGGCACCTGGTACATGCCGCGCACCTTCCGCGACAACCAGGCCCAATGGTTTCCAGACGGCACCCTGGCCGAGCTGCCGGCCATTGACGCTTCCCCTGAGCAATTCCAGCAACTGGCCTGGGCCCTGCAACCCGGCGACGCCGTGGCCTTTCACATGCTCACCCTGCACGCCAGCGGCGGTGTCAGCCCCACCCAGCGCCGGCGTGTGTTCTCGGCGCGCTACCTGGGTGACGATGCACGCCACGCCGTGCGGCCCTGGCGCACCTCACCGCCGTTTGCGGGTTTGAGCGAGCGGCTGGCGGACGGGGCGGTGATGGAGGATGGCTTGTTTCCGCTGGTGGCTTAGGGGCTGGTGCCTGCTGCAGAGTGCACCAAGCGCGTTTCAGCTGTGTGCCCAGTGCTTTAACAAGGAGTGCGCCACGGCATAGGTCGGTGGCGCAGCAAATACCGCATGCGGGTCGCCGGCCAATGCCGCAAGCACCTCCTCGCGCGTGACCCACAACGCA
Organism: Rhodoferax sp.; assembly: GCA_043758575.1. GTDB lineage: Bacteria > Pseudomonadota > Gammaproteobacteria > Burkholderiales > Burkholderiaceae_C > Allorhodoferax. Next base: position 4,856 of record JAYVNF010000216.1, on the reverse strand, counting down.
CTCTCCAGCTCATCGGTCGCAATGTTCAGGGTGTCGCTGTCCACCTGCGCAATGCAGGCCAGCATCAGCTGCGCCGGAAAAGGCCAAGGCTGGCTGGTGACATAGCGCACGCGGGTGGCGCGCACGCCGGCTTCTTCGAACAGCTCCCGGGCCACGGCCTCTTCCATGGTTTCGCCGGGCTCCAGAAAGCCGGCCAGCGCCGAGTAGCGCCCCTCGGGCCAGCTGGCCTGGCGCCCCACCAGGGCGCGCCCTGCGTGTTCGGCCACCATGATGACCACCGGGTCCACGCGCGGGAAGTGCTCGGTCTCGCAGCCGCTGCAACGCCGGCCCCAGCCGGCCCGGTGTGCCAGCGTAGGCGCGCCGCATTTGCCACAGAAGCGGTGCTTGCCGTGCCAGTCAATCAGGCTTCTGGCTGCGCCATAAATGGCCATGTCCTGCGGACCCAGGGTGGCCAGCACTTCCATCACGCGCGGGGAGCGAAACAGGGGCGCGTCCGCCGTGTGGTTTTCCAGCACGACAAAGTGCGGTGCGCCATCCACCAGCCCCAGGAGGATGACTGAGGCTTCGTCCTCGGTCGGCGGTGCGGCGGACCAGTCCAAGGCTCCTTGCACGGTGAGCACCGGATCAAAGCCCTGCAGCTGCAGCCAGCGTGCGCCGCTGTGCTGGCGCAGGACGGCAAGGGCTTGTGGGTCGGCGCGCATGGGGTCGGCACGGTCCAGGGTGCTGCCGCTAAAGCCGGGGTTTTCGGGTGTCATGCGGGGGAATCCTTTGGTTGGCGCAGCTTAGGGTTGCCCCAGCAGCTTGCCCATGCATTCTGCCAAGCCCTGTTTGCTAAACGGCTTGGTCAGGAAGTCATTCATGCCGGCGTCCAAGCAATCGTCCTTGTCCGACTGCATGGCGTTGGCCGTGAGCGCAACAATCGGTGTGTGGGCATTGGGGCCGCTGCCGGCGCGTATCAAACGCGTGGCCTCAAAGCCGTTCATCACCGGCATTTGCACGTCCATCAGGATGAGCGCATAGGCCAGCTGGCTGGCCGCTTCCACCGCCTCGGCACCGTTTTGCGCCAGGTCCACGGTGAAGCCCTGGCGCTGCAGCAGCAGCAGGGCCAGCTTCTGGTTGATGGTGTGGTCTTCCACCAGCAAAATTTTCAGGGCGGCAGGCTGCACCGCAGCGTCCTGATGCGCGTTTGCCATAGCTTGCGGCGCGCCGGTCTGGCTGTCTGCAGCACTTGCATGTGGAGCGGGCGTGGCCACGGCCAGCGGCAGTTCGAACCAGAAGCAGCTGCCCACGCCAGCCGTGCTTTCGACGCCGATAGCGCCGCCCATGCCCTCGGCCAACTTCTTGCAAATGACCAGGCCCAGGCCGGTGCCGCCAAACTGCCGCGAGGTCGAGGAGTCGACCTGCACGAAGTTGGAGAACAGTTTGTCCAGGGCCTCTGGTGGTATGCCAATGCCGGTGTCGCGAATCTCAAAACGCAGGCCGCTTGCCATGGCGCTGACGGCGAGCAGTACTTCACCCTGCTTGGTGAACTTGACGGCGTTGCCCAGCAGGTTGAACAAAATTTGGCGAATGCGCAGGCTGTCGCCCAGATAGTCTTTTTCCAGCTCGGCCGGAATGTCGATGCGAAAGCCTATGCCCTTGTCCTGCGCCTTCAGGCTCAGAATCGAGGACACCGCGTTGACCACGACACTCAGGGAGAAAGCGTGTGCATCGAACTCCATGTGGCCGGCTTCGATCTTGGACAGGTCCAGAATGTCATTGATGATGGCCAGCAAGGCCTCGCCCGAGTAAGCAATGCTGCGTGCAAAGCTCTTTTGGTCTGCGTCCAGCTCGGTGTCCAGCAGCAAATGCGCCATGCCCAGCACGCCATTCATGGGGGTGCGGATTTCATGCGACATATTGGCCAGGAACAGGCTTTTGGCCTGGCTGGCCTGCTCGGCGCGCGCCTTCTCGCTCACCAGATCGCGCCGCAGGCGCTCGGAGGCCAGCAGGGAGCGCAGCAACTGGTAGAGCAGCAGCAGGGTCAGCACGCTGATGGTGAGGGCAGCGGTGACGACGATGTTGCGGCTTTGCTGGTAGGGCTGGAGTACCTCGGACAGCGACTCGCCGACCAGAAAATTCAGGCCGTATTCGGACACCTTGAAATAGCCATAGATGCGCTCCACGCCATCGGTCTTGGCGACCCGGTGAAATGCGCCCGAAGGCGCAGCGTCAGCCAGCAGATAGGGTGAATCCGTGATGACCTGGCCCAGCGTGGCATCCGAGCTGGGAAAGCGCGACATGATTTCGCCGGTTTCCCGCACCAGGCTGACCGATCCGCTGGTGTGCACACCCAGGGTCTGGGCAAAGTCTGCAAACAGGTCCGGACTGACGGACACCACCAGCACGCCGTTGAACTGGCCGTTCTGGCGCAGTGGTCGGGTGAATTGAATCGACCATTTGCCCGACACCTTGCCCTTGACCGGCTTGCTGATAAACAAATGGTCCAGTTGGGGCGACTCGCTGTGCACCCGGAAGTGCTCTCGCTGGCTCAGGTCGGTGCGGTCTGCGGGCTTGGCCAGATTGGAAAATGCCAGCACGCCATCGCGGTCAATCACGGCGACCTGGAAGGTCAGGTCCTGTATGAACTCCTGGTTGTGCTGCACGTAGTCGGCGAACGCCTTCCAGTCGCCAGACCATTGGGCACGGGAATCCAGCAGGATTTCATTGATGCGCTTGATGGTGGACTTGGAGTTTTCCGCGTACACCCGGGCCTGGATCTGGGTGCGGACCTCGGCCTCGCGCACAAAGCTTTTGCGGCTGCGCCTGAGCTCCAGGAACACCGACGCCCAGATGATGCCCAGGCACAACAGGACCACGGCCGCAACACGCAGTTGCAGCTGGAGGCGGCTTGATTTTTCGGACATTCCCATGGACACAGACGGGTATTGATCTGCTGCCAAGGATACCGCGTTGCGGAGGCTTACAGGGCCGTGCGCAGCGTCCATATCTCCGGGAACAGCACCACGTCCAGCATCTTGCGCAAATAGCTCACGCCGCCGGTGCCGCCCGAGCCGCGCTTGAAGCCGATGACGCGCTCCACCGTGGTGACGTGGCGAAAGCGCCAGAGCCTGAAGGCATCTTCCAGGTCGGTGAGTTCCTCGCCCAATTGGTACAGCTCCCAATTCTGTTCTGGGTTACGGTAGACCTGCAGCCAGGCGGCCTCGACGCCTGCACTGGCGGCGTAGGGTAGGGTCCAGTCGCGCTGCACATGGTCGTGTGGCACGGCAATACCGCGCCGCGCCAGCAGCTGCAAGGCAGCGTCATAGAGCGAGGGCGCTTCATACGCCGCGGTTACCAAAGCCAGGCGTTCCGGGCTGTGCGCATGCGGCTGCAGCATGGCGGCGTTCTTGTTGCCCAATGAGAATTCGATGCAGCGGTACTGGTAGCTTTGGAAGCCGCTGCTGTGGCCCAGGTAGGGGCGTATGGCAGAGTATTCGGGCGGCGTCATGGTGGCCAGCACGTCCCAGGCATGCACCAGTTGCTCCATGATCTTGCTCACGCGTGCCAGCATCTTGAAGGCCGGTGCCAGGCGGTCCTGTGCGATGTGGATCATGGCGGCGTGCAGTTCGTGCAGCATCAGCTTCATCCACAGCTCGCTGGTCTGGTGCTGGATGATGAACAGCATCTCGTCATGCGCGGGCGAAAGCGGGTGCTGGGCGCTGAGGATCTGGTCTATGTGCAGGTAGTCGCCATAGCTCATGTCATGGCTGAAATCGAGCTGGGCCTTTTCCTGGGCAACGATGTCTTCGGGCGTGGGTGTGGCGTGCATGGGGCAGCCGGAGTTTGCGTTGCTCATGTCAGGTCACCGCGTGCTTCTGGTTGAATTCGGGTCGTCGCCATTCGCCGCTTTCCAGCACCAGGCGCAGCTGCTCTACCGCATTCCACACGTCCTCATAGCCAATGTAGAGCGGGGTAAAGCCAAAGCGCAGGATGTCCTTGTGCACACCGCCGTCGCCGGCGCGAAAGTCGCCGATTACGCCGCGTGCAATCAGCGCCTGCACGATGGCGAAGGCGCCCGAGCCTTCTGCCGCGTGCTCGCGTGTCAGACACACCTGCGAACCGCGCTGGGCGTGGGCGCGCGGTGTGGCAAGGCCCAGGCCGTAACCCTGGCAACGCTGTTCCACCAGCGCGATGAACAAGTCGGTCAGGGCCAATGATTTGGCGCGCAGTGCCGCCATGCCGCCCAGGCTTTGTGCCGCCTCAAAGCCATCCAGTCCGCAGGCCAACAGGGACAGGCTGACCATGGGTTGGGTGCCGCAGAGGTAGCGCGTCACACCGGGGGCAGGCTGGTAGTCGGGCGTGAACGCAAACGGCGCCGCGTGACCCCACCAGCCCGAGAGCGGCTGCCAAAAGCGTTCCGCATGGGCAGGATTGACCCACAGAAAGGCCGGTGCACCGGGGCCGCCGTTGAGGTATTTGTAGCCACAGCCCACAGCGAAGTCGGCTCCCGCGCCCACCAGGTCCACTGGCACGGCGCCGGCACTGTGCGCCAGGTCCCAGACCACCAGGGCGCCGGCCGCGTGCGCTGCGGCGGTGACGGCGGCCATGTCGTGCATGGCGCCGGTGCGGTAGTTCACATGGGTGAGCATCAGGATGGCCAGTTCGCTGCCGAGTGCGTCCGTAATCTCCTCGGGCTCCACCAGCTTCAAGGTAAAGCCCTGGGCCTTGCACAGGCCTTCGGCGATGTAGAGGTCGGTGGGGAAGTTGCTGCGTTCGCTCACCAGCACGCGGCGTGTGGGTGCGTCCTGCCTGGCAATCGTCATGGCGGCCGACAGCACCTTGTAGAGGTTGATGGATGTGGTGTCGGTGGCCAC
>JAYVNF010000215.1:0-5254 GCA_043758575.1 Rhodoferax sp. | reverse complement strand
ACAGCCAGTTCCGCGCCAGCATGGCCCTGGCCCAAGCGGCACCGGGCCCCAACCTGCTCTTCATCCCCTTGATGGGTTGGAACGTGGGCATCAATTCGGCCGGTGCCACGGCCACTGGCATGGCCAACTGGGGCTGGGGTTTGTTGGGCGTGGGCACAAGCATGTTGGGCATGTTATTGCCCAGCACTACGCTCACGCTCATAGCCGCGCGCTGGAGCCACCAGAACCGCGAGCGCCTGGGTGTGCGTGCCTTCAAGGCCGGCATGGCACCCATCGTCATCGGGCTGCTGGGTGCTACCGGCTGGATTTTGTCCAACGCACAGGGCAGCGCCAAAGACAACTGGCCGCTGTGGCTGCTGACGGCTGTTGTCACCGCGCTGGTTTGGCGCACCCGCATCCACTTGCTGTGGCTGCTGGCGGCGGGTGGCCTGCTGGGCTGGATTGGCTGGATATAAGTCCCCGTTCGAGCCAAAGCTTAAGCAGACGGTCTGCGTTCAAGTTGCAAACACAAGCAGACGCGGGAAGTAACTCTTGTAAGGCGCCGGGTCGCGCGTCAGCACATTCAGGTTTGCAATGGCTGCATGGGCGCCTATGTAGAAGTCTGGTAGGGGCTTTTGCTTGGAGCCGCCCCGGCTTCGGTACTGCGCAAATGCAGTGGCGGCCAAGGATGCGCAGGCCCAAGGCATCGGGCTGCGTACGGTGTTGTAGACGTCCAGCAGTGCGTCCAAGGCATCGACATTCGGGCCAGGAACCAATAGCTCCGTATAGATGATCAGATTCACATGCAGTGGGAAGCGCTCGCTGTGCTTTTGCAGTTGCTCAATGGCCCATTCGTTCCAAGGGCTGGTTGCGTCTATGCAATCTATCCAGACGTTGGTATCGACCAGGGTGCCAGCGCTGCCATCGTAGTTCGCCAGACTAGCGCTTGCCACGGCGTGCAGGCACCGGGGCGGCGTCATCGCCGCGCAGGAAGTTCATGATCTCATCGGCACCGAGCTGACGGAACTCAGGGCTCAGGCTGCCCCGGACTCGGGCAGCAGCGGCCCGCAACTTCGCGCGCCTATCGTCCTTCACGCCAGTTGCGATGGTGGTGATTACGATTTTGCTTCCGTCCATGCTGAAGGCCACCTCGCTGCCGGGCACCACGCCTGCGGCAACGCGGATGTGTTTGGGGATGGTGACTTGCCCCTTTTCGGTTACTTGCATGGTTCCCCCAAAGAAGTAGGAATTCAAAGTAAGAATATACCTTCAGGGTTGCTAGCCACGCAAGCTATAGCTATGCCGCTACAGGGCGCTTCGCTGGCGCACAGCCTCGTAGAGGCAAACACCGCTGGCCACCGACACATTCAAGCTCTCCACCGCACCCAGCATGGGAATGCTGACCAACTGGTCGCAGGTCTTGGCGGTGAGCTGGCGCATGCCGTCGCCCTCGGCGCCCAGCACCAGGGCCACGGCGCCGGTGAAGTCGGTCTGGTACAGGGTCTTGGTGGCCTGGTCGCTGGTGCCAATCACCCAGATATTGCGCTCCTTGAGTTCATTCAAGGTGCGCGCCAGATTCGTGACCATGAAGTAGGGCACGGTCTCGGCGGCACCGCTGGCCACCTTGGCCACGGTGGCGTTGATGCCGGCCGCATTGTCTTTGGGCGCAATCACCGCATGCACGCCGGCGCCATCGGCCACGCGCAGGCAGGCGCCCAGGTTGTGCGGGTCGGTGACGCCGTCCAGCACCAGGATCAGGGGTTGGATGCGCTCGGCGGGTGGCAGTTCGGCGTTGCTGGCTTCCAGGTTTTCCAGCAGCTCGTCCAGCGAATGCACCTGCTTGATTTCCTGCACGCGCGCGGCCACGCCCTGGTGGCCGTGGCTGCCGGCCAGCTTGGCCAGGCGCAGGCCGTCGGCCTCGATCAGGCGCACACCGTGCTCGGCCACTTTTTCCAGGAACTGGCGCATGCGCGCGTCGCGCCGGGTGGGCTCGTAGTAAATTTCAACAATCGATTGGGGCGCGGTCTTCAGGCGCACGCCCACGGCATGGAAGCCGAACAGAACTTTGGGTGATGACATGCAGGGATTATCGACGCTTGGCGCGCCGCCCCCAGGCCGGGTGCCACAATCCGCCCATGTCCCCCACCGATCTGCAAGGCTGCCTGACCTTTTTGCGCGAAGCAGAGCGCCTCAAAAGCGTGCTGCGCAGTGCTTACACCAGCACCGGAGCGCAGGAAAGCACGGCCGCACACAGCTGGCGCCTGTGCCTGATGGCCATGGTGTTTGAGTCCGAGTTTGCTGCGCTGAACATGGGCAAGTTACTCAAGCTGTGCGTGCTGCACGACCTGGGCGAGGCTCTGCACGGAGATGTGCCGGCGATCCTGCAACACCAGAACCCCAACAAGTCGGCCATAGAGCGCGCCGATCTGCAAACCCTGATGCAGACCTTGCCGCCGCCCTTGTTTGCCGAGTTCATGGGCCTGTGGGAGGAATACGAAAACGCGGCCAGCGCCGAGGCCCGCATCGTCAAAGGTCTGGACAAGCTGGAGACCATCCTGCAGCACAACCAGGGCATCAACCCGCCGGATTTTGATTACGCCTTCAATCTGGGCTACGGCCAGAAATACATGGATGCGCATCCCCTCTTGCTGCAGATCCGCGCGCTGCTGGATGCCGACACCCAGAGCCGGCAGGTGGCCTCGGGTGCTTAGGCCAAGGCTTCCTCCAGCGCCACCCGGCCTGCTTCAATCGTGATGCTGCGGCTGCAGCGTGCCGCAATCGCCCGGTCGTGGGTGACCAGAACCAGCGTCGTGCCCTGCTCGCGGTTCAGGTCAAACATCAGCTCCATGATTTTTTCGCCGGTGGCAAAGTCCAGGCTGCCGGTGGGCTCGTCGGCCAAGAGCACCGCCGGGTGCACCACGAAGGCCCGTGCCAGCGCCACGCGCTGCTGCTCGCCGCCGCTCAGCACCTTGGGATAGGCATGCAGGCGTTGCGACAGGCCCACGCGGCCCAGCATCTCGGTGGCAGCAGCGCGGGCGTCCTTGCGGCCGTCCAGCTCCAGCGGCAGCATGACGTTTTCCAGGGCCGTGAGGCTGCCCAGCAGCTGAAAGCTCTGGAACACGAAGCCGACCTGGCGCGCGCGCAGGGCGGCACGGGCGTCCTCATCGATGGCAAACAAGTCCTGTCCGGCCAGGCGCACGGTGCCGCTGGTGGGCGTGTCCAGCCCGGCCATGATGGACAAGAGCGTGCTCTTGCCCGAACCGGATGCGCCCACAATGGCCACGGTCTCTTGGCGCTTGAGCGCAAAATCGATATCGGACAGGATCTCCAGCGTGCCGGTAGAGTCGCTCACCGCCTTGAAAACATGCTCTACCGAAATAATTGAATCTGACATGAAGCTCCCATATGAAGTACCCGATGCTGCGACGACACTTTAGCCTGCTGCTGTTAAGCGCTCTGGTTGCGGGGCCATGTCTGGCCCAAGGCAGCGGCGCAAAACCCGCTGCCACCATCCTGGTGCTGGGTGACTCGCTCAGCGCCGAATACGGCCTGCAGCGCGGCCAGGGCTGGGTGGCCTTGATGCAGGCGCGCCTGGTCCAGGAAAAAATCCCGGCCCAGGTGGTCAACGCCAGCATCAGCGGCGACACCACGTCGGGCGGGCGCAGCCGCCTGCCAGCCCTGTTGGCGCAGCACAAACCCAACGTAGTGATTGTGGAACTGGGGGCCAACGACGCCTTGCGCGGCCTGCCGCTGGCCACGACGCAGGACAACCTGCAGGCCATGGTGCAAGTGGCCAAGGCGGCCGGCTCCAAAGTGCTGCTGGTGGGCATGCAGCTGCCACCCAATTACGGGCAAAGTTATGGCAAACAGTTTGCAGGTACCTTTGGCACGGTGGCCAAAGCACAGCAGGTGGCTTTGGTGCCGTTTTTGCTCAAGGGAGTGGCAGATGCGCCGGATGCCATGAAGTGGTTTCAGGCCGACCGCATCCACCCGGTGGCGGCCGCGCATCCAACAATTTTGAATACGCTGTGGCCGTCGGTGAAAAAGCTGTTGTAGCAGTGGTGCGGGTGCCGCGGCTTAGGCCGGGGTACCGGTGTCGGGCGCTGCGGACGCAGGCGTGTCAGCAGCAGTATCGGTGTCGGGCTGGCTGTCATCATCAGGAGCGCCCTCGCCCACCTTGCGCTCGGACTTGGCCTTGAGCTTTTCTTCTTTTTTCTTCTTTTTGGCCAGTTCTTTCTGACGCTTTTCGTAACCGTAGTTGGGAGTTGCCAAGATATGCTTTCGTTAATTCATGGGACTGTAACATCCTGCGGCCACTGCACCGCCCCCCGGTAGGCATACCAGGTGCCGTGGCCCAGCAGGGGCCCGGTCAGCAGCAGACCGATACCCCAGGGCAGGGCCAGAGAGATAGCAACCAAGGCGGCAATCAGTGCCCCCCACAGAATCATCACGGCGGTGTTGTGGAACATCACCTCCAGGCTGGTGATGGCGGCTGAAATAGCATCGGTATCGCGGTCCAGAATCATGGGAATGGAGACCGCTGAGAGCGAAAACACCAGCATGGCAAAGCCACCCCCTACCACCGTATAAGCCGCCACAAACTCCCAGTTCTGCGGGTTGAAGATGGCTTGCATGACACTGGTGGTGGACGGCATGCCGGTGTTGAAGAACACCGCAAATACCACCAACGAGGCACGGCCCCACAGCAGCTCCAAGACTATCAGCACCAGCACCAGCATGCCCATGCTTTTGATGTGGCTGTCCCAACAGGTGATGGACGACGACAGATCGGGCACCAGACCGGCCTCACGCCGGCGGCTGACCTCGTACAGGCCCATGGCCATGAACGGCCCCACCAGCAGGCAGCCCGAGGCGATGGTCATGGTGTATTCAGGACTGGAGCGAAACACCGCCCCCAGAATGACGGCCATCAACCAGAAGGCCACGCCATAAAAACCGCTGATACCGGGGTGCGCCCGCATGTCGGCAGCGCCGGCGCGCAACCATTGAAACGGCCCGGCAAAACCCAGGGTGGCTATGGTCTTGGCAGGTGCGTCGGATGGCGGGGGTACATAGGGTGGCGGGGCTTCGTAATCGGGTAAGGAACTCATGCAGGCAGACTACCCCGAGTCCGGCAGCCTGCCTACTCAGGTAAACACTCAGAAAGGTAAGGCCCTTACAACTGGGTGTGGGTGCGCCTGGCCTTCTGTCAGGCCTGCGGGTGGGTGCGCTGGAATGGCAAGGGTGGGCGCCTCATAGTGGCTACCACAAATCG
>JAYVNF010000214.1:0-1595 GCA_043758575.1 Rhodoferax sp. | reverse complement strand
TCCGATGCTGCTTCCAATCGGCGGATGGAAATCCGTTTGGATCTTTTCAGCGGCTGTGACTTTTCTCTTGTTGGTTTGGGGCCTCCTACGTCTGCGGGTTGGTCAGAAAAATCCAATGGCTGAAGATGCCGGTCACGACCGAGCATCTGGTGACTTTGGCTGGGCAGCAGCGGTTCGCGACCCACTGGCGATCACTGTGGTCGTGCTGATGTTTTTGAATGGAGTCGCGTGCATGCCAACGATGAACTACCTTGTCGCCTATCTGCGGGAGGAGATTGGATACAGTGTTCAATCAGCCGGTTGGGTGTGGTCCACCATCGGCTTTGTGGGGATATTTGGTGGATTCGCCATGGGAGCGCTAGCGGACCGGATCACAGTTGCAAGGGCCTTGAATCTGACCTACCTTCTGCTTGGAATAAGCACCATGCTATTCCTTCACCATGCGTACGTTTGGGAGGTGCTGATCGGCGCTGGCCTCTTCGGGTTGTCATTCAATGCCATCTTTGGACTTGTTCCCGCGTTCGTCAGTCTTTCTTTTGACGCCAACAAGGCGACAGCAGTTTTTGCGGCCAGCAATGTCATGCTGGGGCTCGGGTCCATGCTGGGAAACTTGCTTGGTGGTCTTTTGCGAGAACAGCAGCAATCCTTTGTGCCGGTTTACGTTGGCGCACTTGCAATCGATTTCCTGTTGATCCTTATGAGCCTGTATCTAAAACATGTCCATCAAGGCCAGGCTTACCGCGCTACTTCTGCACATGCAGCAGTCACGCAGTGACATTTGCGGATGTCAGGTATCAGACGGTCAGATTGAAATACTGTATTGCGGCTTCGAGCCCCATTGCTGAGATTGAAGCATGGCTTGATCACTGCATATTCCAGTGAATACCACCATCCGTTCCAGTGCAAAGTAGGCCACCCATTCCAGTCCAAACCCGCCACTTGTTTCACCGCAATGTTGGCCACCGCTACGAGGGGTTGAAATCGAACTGCCTGGCAATAGTCGGTAACAATGGCGTGTCAGCTTAGGAGCGATTTGTAATTCAACAATGCCGCGAAGGACTAAACCGCTGTCGCGGTAGTCTCCGACGCGGCGTGTGTGGTGAGCGCCTGCGTGGTTGGTGACTATGTTGTGAATTGAGGCAATTGGCCTCGCCCACAACAGGAGTACCGCCATGCAATCATCGATTTCAACCGTCTCCCCACTGCGTCAACGCATGGTGGAGGACATGCGAATGCGCAAGCTCGCGCCCAAGACGCAAACGGCCTATATCCGAGCTGTGCGCAGGTTCACCAAGTTCCTGGGCCATTCGCCCGATACCGCCACTGATGAAGACCTGCGCCGGTTCCAGTTGGATATGGTGGACAAGGGCACCTCGCCCATCACCCTCAACGCAACCATCGTGGGCTTGAACTTTCTGTTTGAGATCACCCTGGGCCGTCCTGAGGCCATGGCCAAGATGCAGTCGGTGCGCGTGCCGCTGAGGTTGCCCGTGGTTTTGAGCAAGGAAGAAGTGACCCGTCTGCTGGGCTGCGTATCCCACATCAAACACCAGACGGCACTGTCGGTGGCCTATGGCACCGGGTTACGGGTCAGC
>JAYVNF010000213.1:0-5256 GCA_043758575.1 Rhodoferax sp. | reverse complement strand
GCGCCCACGTGGCTGAAGGTCGCACCGTCGAAGTCATAGCCGATGGCGTCTTTGGGGCACTTCTGTCCAGGCGCAAGCCAGACAAAAGTGGCCTTGGTATCGATGTGGCGGCGGACCAGCCAGGCACAGGCCAGGCGGTCCACCCAGGGGCGCGCGCGCGTGGCCCATGTGCGGTTTTGATAGGCCCGGGCATCCAGACGCGCCAGCGTGGCTTGGACGGCATGCGGCTCGTCGGGGAAGAGGGCGCGGGCAATGGCGAGCTCCAGCGCCTGCAGCGCGGCCTCGGTCTGCTTCTGTGCCTCACCGGCAAAGAAGTCGGTGGCGGCGATGCCGGCCAAGCTCTTGCGCAGCTTGCGCGCCTTTTTTTGCAGCTCGGCCGCGCTTGTCGGTGCCAGCTCGTTGGCCGCCAAACGGATCTCGTCCAGCAGCGCCGCGTAGTCGGGAGTGCGGTCAAACAGGGCGGCAAAGCCGGCCTCCAGCGGCTCCTCGGTGCGCAGCACGTGGGCACTGCCACCGGCAGCGCGCACATCGGTGGCCACGCCTTCCAGCGCCGCGCGGCAATCGGCCTGCTCCGGCATCAGGTAGACGCCATCGCGCAGCACGGCGGCGCCCGAGGCCTTGAGCGTGCGCCAGGCACGCATGCGGGCGTTGGCGTTTTCGGTGGGCAGGCTGAGGATCAGGCATAACCAGGTATTCATGCAACGTATGCTACACATATGTAGTAATAATTGCAAATATGTTGGGCATGCTGCATGCAAATACCCCGGCACCAGGGGCCGGACGCACCAGCCCATGAAACTAAAATACCCGCATGAGCCCCAACACACTTCCCGCCGGCGCCCTGTTTCTGGACGCCGAAGCCCTGTACAAAGAACTGTTGCGTGGCGTGCAGCAGCTGCGCTTGCCCGACAGCCAGCTGGTCGGTATCACCTCGGGTGGGGCCTGGCTGGTGGAGCGCCTGCAGCGCGACTTGAACCTGCCGGGCAAGCCGGGTGTGATTTCCTCGGCCATGCACCGCGATGATTTCTCCCAGCGCGGCCTCTCCAACAGCGCGCAAACCCAATTGCCCTTTGATGTGAACGGTGCCCACATCGTCATCCTGGACGATGTGCTCTACACCGGGCGCACCCTGCGCGCCGTCATCAACGAGCTGTTCGACTATGGCCGCCCGGCCAGTGTGAAGCTGGCGGTGCTGGTGGACCGGGGCGGGCGCGAGCTGCCGGTGCAGGCCGACTTTGCCGCCGCCCGCGTGGCCCTGGCCGAGCAACAGTCCTTGTCGCTGGCGCGTGCCGAAGACGGCCAGTTCAGCTTCGAAGTGAAAGAAAAATAATGCTCTACAAGCGCAATCCCCAACTCAATAAAAACGGCGAACTCATCCACCTGCTCTCGGTGGAAGGCCTGCCCAAGAGCATCCTCACCCACATCTTGGACACCGCCACCAACTTCGTCTCGCTCAATGACCGCGAAGTCAAGAAAGTGCCGCTCTTGCGCGGCAAAAGCGTGTTCAACCTGTTCTTCGAGAACAGCACGCGCACCCGCACCACCTTCGAGATCGCCGCCACGCGTTTGTCCGCCGACGTGATCAACCTGGACATCGCGCGCTCCAGCGCGGCCAAGGGCGAGTCGCTCTTGGACACGATTGCGAATTTGAGCGCCATGGCCGCCGATATCTTTGTGGTGCGCCATAGCGAGTCCGGCGCGCCCTACCTGATTGCCCAGCATGTGGCGCCGCATGTGCATGTGGTCAATGCGGGCGACGGGCGCCATGCGCACCCCACCCAAGGCCTGCTGGACATGTTCACCATCCGGCACTTCAAGAAGGATTTTGCCAACCTCACCGTGGCCATCGTCGGCGACGTGCTGCATTCGCGCGTGGCCCGCTCCGACATCCACGCATTGACCACCCTAGGCTGTGCCGAGGTGCGCGTGGTCGGCCCCAAAACCCTGGTGCCCAGCGACATGGCCTCCATGGGCGTGCGCGTTTGCCACACGCTGGAGGAGGGCATCAAGGACTGCGATGTGGTGATCATGCTGCGCCTGCAAAACGAGCGCATGAGCGGCGCCTTGTTGCCCAGCACCCACGAGTATTTCAAGAGCTTTGGCCTGACGCCCGAGAAGCTGCAGCTGGCCAAGCCGGATGCCATCGTGATGCACCCCGGCCCCATCAACCGCGGTGTCGAGATCGACTCGGCCGTGGTGGATGGCAAGCAGGCCGTGATCCTGCCGCAGGTGACCTTTGGCATCGCCGTGCGCATGGCGGTGATGAGCATCGTGGCGGGGAATGAGGCATGAGCGCGGTGGTGAGCTCTCCTTTCTGGAGCACCGGCATAGACCAGCTCCACGCCTATGTGCCGGGCGAGCAGCCGCAGACCGACGGCTGGGTCAAGCTCAATACCAACGAGTGCCCGTATCCGCCTTCGCCCCTGGCGATTCAGGCGATCCAGGCGGCCACCAGCGAGAAGCTGCGCTTGTATCCTGACCCGAATGGCACGGCGCTCAAAGCCTCGATTGCCAAACACTTTGGTTTGAGCAGCGCCCATGTGTTTCTGGGCAATGGCTCGGACGAGGTGCTGGGCCACGCTTTCATGGGCCTGCTCAAGCACGCGCTGCCCATCCTCTACCCGGATGTGAGCTACAGCTTTTATCCGGTGTACTGCGGCCTGTACCAGATTGCGTTCCGGCAGGTGCCCTTGAACGCCGACTTTGCGGTGGATGTGGCCGACTACTGTGTGCCCAACGGCGGTATCGTCTTGCCCAATCCGAACGCGCCCACCGGCGTGGCCCTCAGCCTCGATCAGTTGCGCGCGTTGCTGAACGCCAATCGCAGTTCGGTGGTCGTCATCGACGAAGCCTATGTGGACTTCGGTGCAGCCAGCGCGGCTGCACTCATCCCCGAATTCGACAACCTGCTGGTGGTGCAAACCTTTTCCAAGTCGCGCGCCCTGGCCGGTTTGCGCGTGGGCTTTGCGCTGGGGCACCCGGCGCTGATCGAGGGTCTGGCCCGCGTCAAGGACAGTTTCAATTCCTACCCGCTGGACCGGCTGGCGCTGGCCGGTGCCCAGGCGGCTATCGAAGATCAGGCTTACTTTGAAGAAATTACCGGCGCGGTGGTCAACAGCCGCAACTGGCTGACGGCCGAGCTGGCCCAGTTGGGTTTCCATACGCTACCCAGCAGCGCCAACTTTGTCTTCACCCGCCACGCCACCCAGCCGGCCGCCGAACTGCTGGCCGCCTTGCGTGCACGCAAAATTCTGGTGCGCCACTTCAAGCAGGCGCGCATCGCCAACCACCTGCGCATCAGCGTCGGCACGCAAGCCGAATGCGCGGCATTGATCGAGGCCTTGCAGCAGATCCTGTCTGCACCGGCAGAACAACAGACAAAGGTTTCCGTATGAACATCCTGATCCAGGGCGGCCGCGTCATAGACCCCGCCAGCCACATGGATGCGCTGGCCGATGTGGCCATTGCCGACGGAAAAATTCTCGCCATAGGCGCGCCAGGGCAGCTGCCCGCCGGCTTCACGCCCGCACACACCATAGACGCCACAGACTGCATCGTCGCCCCCGGCCTGGTCGACCTGTCGGTGCGCCTGCGTGAGCCCGGCCATGAACACGAGGGCATGCTCAAGTCCGAGCTGGCCGCAGCCGTGGCCGGTGGCGTCACCAGCGTGGTCTGCCCGCCCGACACCGAGCCGGTGCTGGATGTGGCCGGTCTGGTGGAGATGCTGCGCTACCGCTCGCAGCGCCTGCAGCAGTCGCGCGTGTTCCCGCTGGGTGCCTTGACGCGCAAGCTGGAAGGCGAAGTGCTGACCGAAATGGTCGGTTTGACCGAAGCCGGCTGTGTTGGTTTCAGCCAGGCCGAGGTGCCGCTTGCCAACACGCAGGTGCTGCAACGCGCCCTGCAATATGCCAGCACCTTTGGCTACACCGTCTGGCTGCGCCCGCAGGAGCTGCATCTGGGCAAAGGCGTGGCCGCCAGCGGCGCACTGGCCACGCGTCTGGGCCTCTCCGGCGTGCCGGTGGCGGCCGAGACGATTGCCCTGCACACTATCTTCGAGCTGGTGCGCGCCACCAAAGCACGGGTGCACCTGTGCCGCATCAGCAGTGCCGCCGGTGTGGAACTGGTGCGCCAGGCCAAGGCCGAGGGCCTGCCGGTGAGCTGCGATGTGAGCATCAACTCCCTGCACCTGACCGATCTGGACATCGGCTTTTTTGACAGCCGCATGCGCGTGACACCGGTGCTGCGCCAGCAGCGCGACCGCGCCGCCCTGCGCGCCGCCCTGGCCGACGGCACCATCGATGCCCTGGTGTCGGACCACACGCCGGTGGACGAGGATGCCAAGGACTTGCCCTTTGCCGAGAGCGAGCCCGGTGCCACCGGCCTGGAGTTGCTGTTGAGCCTGACGCTGAAATGGGCAAGTGACAGCGGTGTCGCTTTGTCCGACGCGCTGGCCACCATCACGCAAAGGCCGGCTGCAGTGTTGGGTGCGTCATTGGGTGCGTTGGCGGGCCAATTGGGAAGCTTGCGCCCCGGTGGCGTGGCCGATGTCTGCGTGTTCGATGCCAGCGCGCATTGGACCGTGGCGGCTGCTGCGCTGCGTAGCCAGGGTAAGCACACGCCGTTTGGTGGTTACGAGTTGCCAGGGCAGGTGCGGGCCACTTTGGTCGCTGGTCAGCTCGCCTTTAGCGCTGCAATTTGAAGTCATTTTTTTGCTGCGCGAGAAGGGGATATGCCGAGCTCCTCATGGCGGCTACCGCAAATCGTCGCCCGGCATATCCCCTTCCCGCGCGACCCTGGGCGATCCAGCGATTCAATACCTAACGCCCCAATGCGCCCGCCTGCGCACCCACACATAGGCGTGACAAAAAATGCCAGAACCTAAACAGCAGGCGCCGAATCGTTGTCTTCGTTGAAGAAGTGGTAGCGGTTGCGCCCGGCCTGCTTGGCCTGGTACATGGACTGGTCGGCGCGGCGCAGCAGCAAATCGGCGTGGGTGCCATCGCGCGGGTAGACCGCAATGCCCATACTGGCCGACACCTGCAGCAAGGCGTCTCCTTGCGCCAAGGACACAGCCACCGGCTCGGCGGCGGCTTGCAGCAAACGCTCCAGCACCGGCTCCGCGTCTTCGGACTGGTGCAGATCCACCAGCACCGCCACGAACTCGTCACCGCCTATGCGGGCCAGCGTGTCGCCATCGCGCAGCGCGCCCTTCATGCGCTGCGACACCATGATCAGCAACTCGTCGCCCACGCCGTG
>JAYVNF010000212.1:0-5265 GCA_043758575.1 Rhodoferax sp. | reverse complement strand
CTCTTTATGTACGGGCCCATGCTGGTGATTGTGGTGTTGAGTTTCCAGGGGCCCGAAGGCGGCTTGACCTTCCCCATGCGTGGCTGGTCGCTGCACTGGTTTTACAAGCTGGCCGAGGGCCTGGGTTCGGTGGACATTGGCTCGGCCCTGTGGCGCTCGCTGGGCCTGGGCCTGACCGTCATGGCCTTCACCGTGGTGTTCTCGGTGCTGGCCGGTCTGGCCTTTCGCAAGAAGCTCACGGGCGGCAGCGTGCTGTTCTTTGTCGTGGTGGCCAGCCTGATCATGCCTTCCATCATCGTGTCGCTGGGCATAGGCCTGGAGTTCCGCCTGCTCGACACCGGCATCAAGAAGGTGCTGGAGATGTGGGGCCTGCAGGACACGCTGGACAACTACGGCACGGCCTTGGGCATTTACACCTCGGCTCTGGGCGCACACCTGACCTGGACGCTGCCCTTTGGCCTGTTGATCATGTTTGCCATCTTCAACCGATTCAACCCGGCTTACGAAGAAGCAGCACGTGATCTGGGGGCCACGCCCTGGCAGGGCTTTAGACATGTGGTGCTGCCCTTGATTGCGCCCTCCGTGGTAGGCATTGGCATGTTTGGCTTCACCCTCAGCTGGGACGAGATTGCCCGCACCTCGCAGGCCATTGGCGATGTCAACACCTTGCCGCTGGAGCTGCAGGGCCTGACCACCACCGTCACCACGCCCAGCATCTACGCCCTGGGGACCGTCACCATGGTGGTGTCCTTCTGCGTCATGGGCCTGGCCGTGGGCTTGTCCAGCCTCTTGGCCAAACGGCAAAAGAGCAGGCGGCCGGCATGAGCGAACCGGTCCTTCTCACGGAAAACGATATTTACGAGCGCATGGTGGAGACCATTCTGGACCACCGCCTGCCGCCCGGCACCAAGCTGGTGGAAGACCGGCTGGCCACAGCCTTTGGCGTCTCGCGCACGCGCATACGGCCGGTGCTGGTGCGCCTGGCCAATGAGCAAATCGTGACCTTGACGATGAACCGGGGCGCCACCGTGGCCCAGCCTACCGAGGCCGAGGCGCGCGAGGTGTTCGAGGTGCGCCGCCTGATAGAGCCCACCCTGATCGCCTGCTTTATTGCCAAGGCCGGCGCCGAAGACATGGCCGTGCTGTCGCAGTGCATTGCCCAGGAAGAAGAGGCGCGCCAGCTGGGCGACATGCGCCGCGCCATCCGCCTCTCGGGCGATTTTCACCTGCACATTGCCAATGCCTCGCAGCACGAAACGCTGGGGCGCATCCTGCGCAAGCTGGTGTCGCGCACCTCGCTGATCCTCATGACCTATGGCACCGCGCAACAGCCCCAGCCCGAGGCCACGCGGTGCGGCTGCCAGGAACACCGTGCCCTGCTGGATGCGATCCGCCTGCGCGACGCCAAAGAGGCCGCGCGCCTGATGGGCGAGCACCTGGCACAGCTGGAGTCGCAGCTGCAGTTCACGCAGGGCGATGACCATGCGCCCGATTTGCTCTCGCTGTTTGGCGCTGAGCCCGTCAGCCTGGTCTAGGCCTGAGCCATGCGCCGCCTGCTGCTGATCAACCCGAACACCTCGGCCTCCATCAGCGCGCTGCTGCAAACCCATGCGCAGGCTGCAGCGGGTCCGGATGCGCAGGTGCACACGGTGACCGCCCCCTTTGGCGCGCCCTATATCTCCTGCGAGGCCAGCTATGCGGTGGCCGCGCACGCGGCGCTGGACGCCTGGGCAGCAGCCCTGGCGCCCGGCCAGCCGCGCTTTGATGCAGTGCTGCTGGGCTGCTTTGGCGACCCCGGCCTCTTGGCCCTGCGCCAGAACAGCCTGATCCCGGTGACCGGCCTGGCCGAGGCTTCGTTTATCGCCGCTGCCGAACGCGGCCGCTTTGCCATCGTCACCGGCGGCGTGCGCTGGAAGCCCATGCTGGAACGCCTGGCCCACAGCCTGGGTTTTGCGCAGCAGCTGGCCGGCATCCACACGGTGGAAGCTACCGGCGCCGAACTGGCGGCCGACCCGCTGTCGGCCCAGGTGCTGCTGGCGCGTGCCTGCAACGAGGTGGTGCGTTGCTGGGGCGTGCAGTCTGTCATCCTGGGCGGCGCCGGCCTGGCCGGCATGGCCGCGCAAATCCAGCCGGTGGTGGCGGTGCCGGTGATCGACAGCGTGCAGGCCGGCGTGGCCCATGCGCTGCGCCTGGCACAGCAGGAGACTCTGCAGCCGGTGCGCGTGTTTGATTTTGCCTGGAGCGGTGTGTCAGCCGCGTTGGCGGCGACGGGCAGCTAGCCAGCGTTTCAATACACTTGCAACGCCGCGGCGTGGCGTTGCCTTCAACCGTTATGCACAAAAAACGCAGAAAATAGCGTGATTCAACAATGAGGTCCTTGTGAACCAATTCCCAGCCCACACCGAACTCATCGCCGCTTTCAGACGGGCAGAGGCAGACGCTGCGCACAAGTTCGGCTTGATCACAGCGCTGGGAAAAAAGGGCCCTGCGGCCATTCAGGCGGCCATGGAAACCTCCGCAAAGGCTGCAAAGCGCAGGGACGCGTATGCAAAAAAACTGAAGGCCCTCGGAGTGGACCTCAAGGACTGAGCGCGCCGTGGCCTGCCCATGGGGACGTAAACTCCGGGGCATCTCCACCTTCGGCTTGTTATGGCTGCCTCCCCATCCGTGGACCTCACCCTGCTTCACTTGCTCATTGAAGTCGTCGCGACTTTGGCCTTCGCCTTGTCTGGCTTGCTCGAAGCGGCGCGCAAAAAGCTGGATGCCGTGGGCGTGGTGGTGGTGGCAGGGCTGGCCGCCTTTGGTGGCGGCACCATGCGCGACATCCTGCTCGACCGGCGGCCTTTTTTCTGGATGCAGCATGCCGCGTGGCTATGGGGCTTGTTGGCGCTTTGCGCCCTGGCCATGCTGTTTTTGCGCGCCCGCCATTTTGAAGTGACCGAGCGCGCCATGCTGTGGCCCGATGCGCTGGGCCTGGGATTGTTTTCTGCCTCGGGCGCCCAAATCGCCCTGGACATACACATGCCGGCGCTTGTGGCGGTGATGATGGGCGTGATCACGGCCGTGTTCGGTGGCGTGCTGCGCGACATTGTGTGCAACGAAATACCCAGCGCCTTCAGGGACCACAGACCCTATGCCATCTGCGCCTTTCTGGGCACCTGGGTGCTGCTGGCAGCGCCCTGGCTGGGGGTATCCGATTCCGTGGCCCTGATGGCTTCTGCCGCAAGCGTCACGCTGTTGCGCGGACTGGCCCTGCTGACGGGCTACCAGCTGCCGGCGTGGAATTCAGGCAGGCGCAACAGCCCCTAGACGCGCGCATGGCGCTGTCTGCATGGGCAGCCTAGCTGGCTAGACCGGTAGTGCTCAGGCGCCCAGCTTCTGCGCCAGCCAGTTGCATACCTCGCTGTTGGCGTCTTCCAAACCGGCAATCACGGTGAAGTGGTTCGCCCCCGGCACAGCACGCAATTCGGACGTGTTGCCCGCAGCGGCCCAAGCCTGGTGGTAGATCGCCGACTGGCGCGCGAATTCACTGGTCTCGGCGCCCCCCCAGGTAATCCACAGCGGCGTCTTGCAGGGTCGCACCATGAAGGCTGGCGAGTTGCGACGGATGACCCCATCATCGAGCTGGATGGCAGGCTGCAGGTAGCTGTATCGCAGCGGCTCGATATCGAACAGGCCGCTGAAGGGGAGCGCCGCCACAAACGGGTCTTGCGGCAGGCCGTAGTCCTGGCCCCAAGCGGTCTGCAAGGCCATGGCGGTCAGGTGGCCGCCGGCCGAGTGGCCACCGATGGCCACGCGCGCCGGGTCGCCGCCGTAGTGCTGGATATTGCGCAAGGTCCAGGCCAGGGCGGCGCGGGTCTGGCGCACGATCTCGTCGATGCTGACGCGCGGACACAGGGCGTAGTTGATGACCACGGTGGTGATGCCTAGCGCCTGCAGCCCCAGGGCCACGCCGCTAAAGGTTTTGCTGGACAGCGCGCGCCAGTAGCCGCCGTGGATGAACACAAACACCGGGGCATTCGCCTGGGCTGCCGGAAAGATGTCCAGCGTCTCCTCCAGCGTGGGGCCGTAGGGCACATCGAGCTGGCAGGGCAGGGTGCTGCGGGCCTGCTGGGCCATCTGCACAAAGTGCTTGCCAGGGGCGTCCGGGTCGCTCAGGGCCAGCGAGGGGTTGTACTGGGCATCGAACTCAGACTGCAGGGAAAACTCGCGGTACAGGGGGCGCATAGGGCAACTTTCTAATGGCAGCTTCTAATTGACTTCTAAATAGTTTACAACTAAAGTAATCACCATTCCATGGATTGACAGACGGGGGACGCGATGAAGATTGTGTGCATAGGTGGTGGTCCTGCGGGACTTTATTTCGCGCTGCTGATGAAGATGCGCAACCCCGCCCACGACGTGACGGTGGTGGAGCGCAACAAGGCCTATGACACCTTCGGCTGGGGCGTGGTGTTCTCGGATGCCACCATGGACAATATGCGCGCCCATGACCCGGTGAGTGCCGCGCACATCCAGCAGGCCTTCAACCACTGGGACGATATTGAGCTGGAATTCAAGGGCGAACGCTACCGATCCAGCGGCCACGGCTTTGTCGGCATAGGGCGCAAGAAGCTGCTCAACATCCTGCAGCGGCGCTGCGAGGAGCTGGACGTGAAGCTGGTGTTCGAGACCGACGCCGAGTCCGACCTGCAGTACCCGGATGCCGACCTCATCATCGCCAGCGACGGCATCAACTCGCGCATCCGCAACAACTACGAAGCGGTATTCAAACCCGACATCGCCGTGCGCCCGAACCGCTGCCTCTGGCTGGGCACCCACAAGTCCTTCGATGCCTTTACCTTTGCGTTCGAGAAGACCGAGCACGGCTGGTTCCAGGCCCATATCTACCAGTTCGACGCCAGCACCACCACCTTCATCGTGGAATGCCCGGAGGCGGTCTGGCAGGCGCACCGCCTGGACCTGGCCGACCAGGAGGACTCCATCGCCTTTTGCGAAACGGTGTTTGCCAACACCTTGCAGGGCGCCAAGCTGATGACCAATGCGCGCCATCTGCGTGGCTCGGCCTGGCTGAACTTCCAGCGCGTGAAATGCGAGCAGTGGTCGCACTTCAACGGCCACAGCCATGTGGTGCTGATGGGAGATGCGGTGCACACCGCGCACTTTGCGATTGGCTCGGGCACCAAGCTGGCGATTGAAGACGCCATCGAACTGGCGAATCAGTTCCAGGCCCAGGGCGAGGACCGCGCCCACATCCCCGAGGTG